>NZ_JBKOOL010000010.1:0-64776 GCF_046764065.1 Nocardia sp. NPDC002869 | reverse complement strand
GGGCCCGGCCGCCCCGCCCCCGCCGCCCCCCCCCCGCCCGCCGGACCGCCGGGGCCCGGCCCCACTGATCTGGTGGCCGGTCATGGCGGGTAACGCCTTTCGTAATGTGTGGTCGGAGCTGGGCGGGGTTAGAGGCGGCCGCCGAGGGCCAGGGGTTCCAGTGAGGTGCCGAACACCGTGCGGACCACAGCGGCCACGAAAGGGCGGTCGTCCTCGGGGGCGGCGCCGAGGAGATTCGCGGCGGCGGTGTTCGTGTCGGTGGCGGTGGCGATTTTCTGGAACGCCAGCAGTTCGCGCAGCTGCGGCGCCCACCCGACCTCGCCTTTGGCCTGCCGCTGGGCCAGCGTGCGCGCCACTTTCACGGCCCGCCTGTCGACCCCGAGCTTTCCGGCGAGGTCGTAGTCGCTGCCGACCTGCACCTGGAACGCGAACCGGGAGGCCAGCGCATCGGACAGGATCGCCCCGTGGACCCCGGGGTTGTGTCCGGCCACCACGAAGAACCCAGGCTCGGCTTTCACGACCTCGCCGCCGTGGGCTTTGATCACGATCTCGCGGCGGCCGTCCATCGCCGGGTACACCACCGACAGCACGGTCGGCGGGATGAGGGTCGCGTCGTCGATGAACAGCACCCGGCCCTCACGCATCGCGCGGACCAGCGGGCCGTGCACGAAAACGAAAGTTCCGTCGGGGTTCTGGGTGTACTCGCCCACGAAATCGGCGACCGTGGTGTCCCCGTCACCCTGCACGGTCAGCAGATCCCCGTAGGCGGCCTCGATCAGCGAGGTTTTGCCCGTTCCCGGCGGGCCGTACAGCAGCACCGGGACCTCGGCGGTGCGCATCGTCTGCAACACATCCACATCGGCGCGCCCGGCGAGCTTGCGCACGTGGTAGTCCTGCCCGTTCGGGCGGACCACCGTGTTCCCGGTGCGCGCCGGGGTTTTGGGTGTTGTGTTGGCTTTGGGTGTTTTGCGGGGGCGTGGTGCGGCCGGGGTGGCGGATCCGCCGGGGGCCGGGGTGGGTGCGGTAGGCGTGGTGGCGGGGGCCGGGGTAGCGGCGGAGGCGGTGTTTGCGTTGGCGCAATAGCGGCGCGGTGAGGCCGAGGTGCGGTCGGCGTGCCCGGCGGCGGTCAGGGCCTCGAGCGCGTTACCGACAGCCCCGGACGACCGCGCGAGGGTTTTCGCGATCTCACGGGGTGATAGCTCGTCACCCGCAGCATCCACCAGCGCACCGGCGACCATGCGCCGCAATTCCCCATTGCCCAAACGAGCACCAGTTGCGGGGGCCGGGGTCGCGTTGCTTGCCATTTCATCTCCTGAAAGTTCAATCCCATTTCACGCACCAATGCGCGGATCGTGGCATACGTGTAGCGAGGCCACCAATAGGATTTCCGTTGATTTCCCGGCGAATTCCGGGAACGGCTCGACGCTAACTCGACCCACAGTGTGCTCACAACCCGAAAAGGACGAAATATTTACGTAATTCCGCCTCGACCACGCGAATTCGACCGCGCAAGACAGGGAAGAAATGCGCGCGCCACCGAGGCCGGCCGTGTCGGTGTTTCAAAAAGGAATAACGGATTCAAGCCGGACAGAAGAATAAAGAATGGAAAGGGAATGGAGATAAGTGGATTCAGAGGGGGTGAGAGGCGGTTAGCGACAGAGTGACAGCCGGACAGACGCGGGCACACGGGCCGCCCGAGCATGTCTATACGGCTTTGTGTATAGACAATCCCGGGTAACACCCCGCCGGATAAATACCGATCTACCTGCTATTTTGGCACGGCAGGGCGGTCCGGTTTGATCATTGCACCGAATAGTGCACGGAACCTCACCACCGAACAGCGCACGGATTATTTTTCATCGAACCACCCCACCTTCGATCGAGCCACTGCACAGAAACCGCCGCCGATCAGCTGCCGGAGATAGTCTCTGATCGATGTCGTTCAGAATATGCCGGAAAATGCGGGCACAGGCAATTTGGCACCATTCCCATGATCGTAGCAATGACATATACGCGACGATCGGTATTCGCCGAATACAGAATGCCGGGGCTGGTTCTTCTCTATTGGGTGGTGCGGCGGAGCTGGGCGAGGAGTTGCCGAGTCTCAGCGCTGGGGGTTTGGCCTATTTCGGCTAGGGTGCGGGTGAGGAGTGAGTAGGTGCGTGCGAGGGCGGCGTATTCGCCGAGGCGGGCGTGGAGGCGGAGAATGTCTTGCCAGACGGCTTCGTTGTAGGGGTCGTTCTCGGCGGTTTTCTCGAGCAGGCCCAGGGTGGCACGCGGATCATTTTCGGTATTGCGGGCGGCCAGCCAGCTCAAGGCGTTGAGCGCGTTGCGTCGTGCCGATTCACGTAGCGCTTCTGCCCAGGTATCGGTGAGGTCGCTGGCCAGTTCGCGGGTGGCCAGGTCCGCGATACGGCGGGCCGCGGCGACCTGATCGGTGTCGCTGCCCGCGCGGCGTTCGGCGACGGCGGCGTTGAAGTCCCAGTAGTCGACGCCGAGCACTGTGCTCTCCAAGCGGCAATGCAGCCGGTCGTCGGTGACCAGCCCGGTGATCTGCCCGCCGGTCACAGCGCTGAGGGAGGTCCGTAGTCGGCTCAGGGTGTTGGTGAGCGCGCTGGTGCCCCGCCCGGGTGGGCGTTCACCCCACAACATGTCGATCAACTGAGCCCGCGATAGCCCCTCCGGATGCAGGGCGAGCACCGTCAGCAGCTCACGAACGCGGGGCTGAAACTGCGCGGTGACCTCCACACCCTCCACAGCGCCCCGCGCACGCCAGAAGATCCGTGTAGGCCCGAACACCCGCAATACCAAGGCAGGCGCAGCCTCGTGCGGCGCCGGAACCGGTGGAGAGTCCGTGGGTTCGATGACGAAGCCGGGCTCGGGTGCCGCGACGAGTTCTTCCTCACCGAGGTGGCCGGTATCTTCGCGCCCGCGGCCGAGGACTGGGTCGGGGGCTGGCGGCGGTGCAGTGGGTTCCGCGACCGCTGGCCCGGGTTTGCGCGGGACCGGTGTGGCCGCTGGTGGCTGTTCGATGCGGTAGATCGTCGGAGGGGCGTTCTGGTGGCGGGTTCGGCCGTTGCGGCGTGCGGCCCTGGCGAGCTGTTCTGTGGGCTGCCTGTCACCGCGGGCGGGGCTGCGGAGACGGATGTTCAAGTCCGCAGCGATGTCTCGGGCTGCCGCGAGGAGGGGCGCGCCGCGGCGGCGGCGTGGCGCGCGGGTGCCGTGCAACAGCGCCTCAGCGCGGGCCCGGCTGTCGGGGAGGGCACCCAGCAGTGGGAGCCCGAGGGCGGCAGCGAACTCACCGCGGGCATCGGCACCAACGAGGACGATCCCCGGGTGGGTGCTGTGGCGGGCGAGTACGCGGATCCGGTGGGCGGCCGAATCAGAGTCCCAGTGATCAGAACGCACAACCACCAGGCAGGCATCGGCAGCAGCCATCACCGGCTCTATATCCGAATCCGGCTCGGGGGCCCCGCAATCGGCGAACACGGTAGTCCCGAGGTTGCGCCAGCTCGGGGACGGACCGGCCAACAGCTCAACGGTGAAAGCCGCGCGGCCGGGATCGCGGTGAGGTGGCGCGGCCAGCAGCGCCTCTCCGCCGGGTAGGAACTGCACGTGCCGGGCCAGGCTATCCGGGTCGATCGGCGCACCGGTGGTGACCATGCGGGCCAGGCTCGCCAACCCGAGATATGGGTCAGCACCCGCCATGTCGGCGAGCTGCCCGCCTGCGGGGTCGGCTTCCACGATCAGAGTAGGTTCCGGACCGGGCCAGGTGCGGGCGAGAGCCAGGGTGGTTGTGGTGGTCCCGGCGCGTGGACTCAGGCCCGCGACCGCGATCAGCAGCGGCGCCTGCGGGCCTGTGCGCACAGGTGAGGCGTTCACGGTGCCAAACCGGTGGCCGGGGTCATCCTTGCCTCTGGATATTGGTGATCAGCAAGGCACGGCCCTCACCAGGGCGGGTATTGACGACTTGGAGGTAGTCGATGCGTTGCCCCTCGGCGCGCAGTTCGACGATGTGCACGTTCGCGGTGGTCGCCGAGATCGGGGTGATTGCCACGCAATGCGCGGTGCCGCGCGGGATCGACACGATGCCGGCGGCGAGCCCGTCGAAGCCGATCCCGGACTCGGGCGCCAGCAGCCGCATCGCCGCCTCGGCGTCGCGGCTCAGATAGTAGGCAGCCTGGAATGAGGCGATCACGCCGGGCACCGTGGCGGGGTCACCGGCATGGTCGGTGACCACCGTGCCCGACAACCCGGTACACGCGCCCTCCGGCGCGAGTGCCGTGCTGGGAGACGCCGTGGTGACCGCTGGTGCGCCTGCCTCACAGGAATCAACCGATAACGCCACCACACCGATCAGGATCGCGAGGACAGCGGCCGGCACCGCCCAACCCCCGGCCGGTAGCCGATTCCGCACCGCGGACCACCGTGACCGATGGCCACCGGTGACGCCGGTGTCGGGAGTCCGCGGCAGTGCGACCAGCCAACGGTCCTCCGGCAGTTCGGGGTCCGGGTCGGGATCGGGCACGGCGTGCAGCTCGGGCGTGGGTCGTTGCTCGTCCAGCCACGCCCAGGCGTCGTCGTCATCGGGTGGTGGGTCGGGGTACCTCATTCACCTCGCCTCGTCGGGGTTGATCTCGGGTCGGTGGGGATTGCTCCGGGGGCCTGCCCGCACCCGGCAGGGGGAAGAGCGGAGGTGCGGGCAGGGTCCCCCGGAGGGGTCAGTGGTGGCTCGTGTGCTCGGCGCCCTCCTCCCCCGCGTGGTAGCCCTGGACGGGTGTGGTTGCCGGTCGGCTGGTGATGTTGTCGGCGAGCCGGGCGAGGACATCGCCGATGGCCAGGTGCGCGGTGGAGCGGTGGTCGGCGTCGTACTCTCGCCAGCTCACCGCGGCGCCGCGTTGCCGGTAGGCGATGAGTGTGCGTCGGCCGGCGTGCACGGGCACGATCGGGTCGAGTTCACCGTGATACAGGTGCAGGGGCGTCGCCGGTGTGACATGGGCGAGGGTCTCGAGCGCCAGTACGCGCCGCCACCAGGGGTCGTTCCAGGGATCGGGGCGCCGACACCAGTGCGCCAGCGGGTGGGAGAACTGTTGCAGCAGTTCGATGCCCGTGAGGTGCTGTGCTTCGGCTGCGGCGGCGATTCCGTCCTCGGTGAGTACATGGCGCAGGGGAAGCGGGTCGTAGGCGCGTGCCAGCCCGATCAGCGCGGCCAGTCCCAGTCCCGGGTCCGGGCCCTGGCTGATGACCGGTGCCAGGGCGGCGAGGTCGGAGGCGACGGCGCCGGCTGCGGTACCACGCAGGTCCACCTCGGGCGCATACCACGGATGCACCTCCCCGGCAGCCGCAGCTACTCGCCCACCATCGGCATAGCCCCAGACCACCACCGGGGCGATAGGTAGATCCAGGTTCGCGCCCCGGTAGACGGCTCGGGCGAGATCGAGCACGAGCCTCGCGCCGGCGCGGGCGGCAAGGAAGGCATGCGGCCCGGGACCGACACCGAGCCCGTGGCCATCGGGGATGGCCACCACCCATCCCCGCTCCAGGGCGGCCTCGATGGCGGCGGTGTCGGGTTCGGTCCCGGTCGCCAGCAGTTGCGACGGCGCGCATACACCTCCCAGGCCGCGGAAGGGCGGGCAATACACCAGGATCGCGGTCGTGCCGGGCTCAGGGACCGCATCGGGGATCAGCACGATCGCCGAGGCCGCAATGAGCTGGGAGCGGGAATTGGTGGAGACGTAAACGATCTGCCACGCTTCCGCTGCGGCCTCGATTTGCGGGGCGAATACCGCGCGGGTGCGCATGAGGTCGCCGGGTCGTAGTCCTTCGCGCAGGTTCGGTGTCTGATAGAAGTCGATGATGTTCACGGGTGGCTCCCGTTCGAGGTCGTGGACGAGGGCGGTCAAGCGGTCTCAGGGCTGTGGGTCGGGGCTGTGTGGGCTGTCACGAATTCGGCAGCGTGGTCGAGGGCGTCCTCGGTGGTGGCGGTGGCGGTGTGGTCGCTGGGGTATTCACGCCAGCTGACCTGTACTTGCCTGGCGCGGTAGTCCTCGGCGAGTTGTCGGCCCATTGCGATGGGGATCAACGGGTCGTTGCTGCCGTGGTAGAGGTGCACCGGGACCTGTGGGAGGTGTCCGCTGCGGTGTTCGGTACGCAGGACATAGCTCCACATGGGGTCGTTCCACGGGTCGGGGCGTTCGCACCAGCGGCTCAATGAGCAGCCTGGATGCTGTGCGAGCAGCCCGGCCACATCCAGCTCCACCGCCTGCCGGGCGGCGAGCGCACCGAACGGGGTGAGCAGGTGGTCCATCGGCAGGTGGGAATAGGCACGTCCCAACCCGGCCAGTCCAGCCAGCACCAGCCCGGCGCACGGGGCGCCATCGAGAACTCGGGCCAGCGAACGCAAATCGGCGGGAACGGCGCCGGCGATTACTCCGCGTAAGTCGACATCGGGGGAATATCGTGGGGCGAGTTCGGCAGCCCATATTGCGGCGCGTCCCCCGTCGGCGTACCCCCAGACCACCGAAGCGGTCGTTGCCGCGTCGGGGCCCAGGAGTTCGGGAACTGTACGTACCAGGTCGAGTCCGGCGTGCGCTGCTCCTGCACCCGAAAGCCACAGATGCGGGCCGCCACCGGTTATTCCGAGGCCGATCCCGTCGGGTACTGCGACGGTCCAGCCGTGGGCGAGGGCGGCTTGGATCTGTGGGGCTTCGCTTTCGGTCCCGGCGGCCAGTTTTTGCGACGGCGCGCACTGGCCACCGAGACCGTGGAAGGTCGGGCAGTACAGCAAGACCCGAGGCCCGCCTGCGGCTGTTGCGGGGTCGGGTAGCACTACAGTTCCCGAACCCGGGACCGGGACCCCGAACCCTGTGCGCGTGGCATAAACCACCTGCCATGCGGTACTCACGCCCGCGAGACCAGGCAAGATCACCGGGCGACGTCGCAGAATTGTTCCGGCTGCGGACTCGAAGCCAATAGGCGGTGCGTTGTAGAAGTCGTCGGCCGTAGCCGTGGCGGTGTCCGTCACAATGATCCTCCTGCGAGGTCGTGGGCCAGCGCGGTCATCCATGCGGCGCCCGAAACGAGGAGTCCGCCGGTGGCGTAGTCGGTATGCGCGGCCACGGTGCCGGCGAAGCGGACCCAAACCGCCGGGTCGAGCAGTGCGGCGTTGTCGGCCAGCAGCTGCCCCCATGCCGCACCGAGCTGCCCGACCAGGGCAGGGACAACATTTAGCGGGTTCGTGGCGACGGTGGCGGTGATCGCGTTCCATC
Organism: Nocardia sp. NPDC002869; assembly: GCF_046764065.1. NCBI lineage: Bacteria > Bacillati > Actinomycetota > Actinomycetes > Mycobacteriales > Nocardiaceae > Nocardia > Nocardia sp. NPDC002869. The sequence goes on along the minus strand of NZ_JBKOOL010000010.1, from coordinate 57,508 downwards.
GGGCCGACGCCGCGGTGTGCTCGGCGGGCCCCGGGGTGGGGAGTCGGGGGTCGGCGGCGTCGATCAGCCTTTGTGCCAACGGCACCGTGGGCTGGTAGTCGACGCGGCCGGGGGTGAGGTGGAAGTCGTTCAGCAGCACGGTGGTCCACGCGTCACCCAGCGCAGCCGACAGCAGCGCGGCCAGCGAGTTCACAGCGGCCAGCGGGTCACGCAGATCGGCTCGCGCGGCTATCTCGGCGCCGAGCCGCAGCAGCGCAGCTCGGTCCGGCGCCGAGCACGCCAAGTCCCCCTCGGCGCAAAAATCGGCAACCCGGCCCGTCAGCGTCCCGTAGCCGGTGCCGCGCTCGGCGATCCCGGACCCCGGCGCAACCGGGGCACTCATCTGCACACCCGCGACCGCCTCACCTGATGTGCCCGGCGCAGGGTCAGGGGACGATTGCCCCGGACGACCGGGAAACACTGGTGAGGAATGTGTCCGGTCCGGGTTGGCGTACAACGCGATTCCTGCGATCTGCTCGGCCGGGACCGGTCCGCTGCCTGCGCCGGTATCGCGGGCGAACCACGACACCGCCTGCGCGCCTTGGGAGTACCCGACTGCCGCGATCGCCGTCTCGGGACACGTGTCGGCGAGCTGGGTGACTGCCGTGTCCAGCCGGTTGCGTGCTTCGGCGACCGACACCGTGTACGGGGCCGCGCCTCCACCGGGCACCGCGCCACCGAATCCGGCGCTGTAGGGAATGTAGCTGCGGGTCACCAAACCGGGAGCTGCCGCCAGGACGGGAGCGATCAATGCCCCGACGACACCCGAATCCGTGCTCGGGTCCGCGGTCGGGGAGGACTGGCCGGTGCCTTGCACCCCGAAGATGTGCAACCTTGCGCATTCACGGCCTATGGGGGCGGCGGAAGCCGGAATACTCACCACAGCGACGGCAGCCAGACATACTCCGGCTACCAGCGCGGCAACGGCGCGGTGGCGGGTTCTGCTCACAGCGGTCACTGCTGCCCGACCCCGACGCCCGCTCCGAACCCCGCACCCACGGTGCCACCGGCCAAGGCGCCCGCAACCGCGACCGGAATGCCGGCGATCGCCGCCCCCGCGGCGGCTCCGGCCGCCGCGCCGATCGCGGTCCCGGCCACGCCAGAGGTGACGGTGCCGATCACCGGTATCGGTACCACGGTGCCCAAAGCGGCCCCGGCTATTCCTCCGACGGTGCCTCCGATCAGGCCACCGACCACCGCACCAGCGGCAGCTGCCGGAATACCTACGGCGGCGGCTCCGGCCGCGCCGCCGAAACCGGCACCGGCCAGGGTGGCGCCGCTGACACGGTCGGAGCGCCCCGCCGGGATACCGACCGAGTCCAGCGCGGTCGCGACCTGAGCTTCAGCAGTCGCCGCGGCGCCGTTGATGGTGTCGCGGACCTCCGGCGGCACCCACGGCGGGCTGGGGGCCTGCCACTGACCGATCCGGATCGTGTCCGGCGGAGGCGCAATCGGGGCCACCGCCGGCACCGGAGCGGGCAGATGCAGTTGCTCGATCCGCACCGGCTCCACCGGCTCCTCGATCGGCGGGGCCGGACGCGAGGGCGCCTCATTACGGACCTCCGGCGGCTGCGCGTAATACACCGGCGGCTCCGGTGCAGGAGGCGGTGGAGGGGGTGCGCTCGTACCCGGTTGGGCGGGACCCGTGACCCCCGGCTGGTCAGCGATAGACGCCGGCAACGGACCCGCCGCGGACGCCGTCCCGTGTGCAGCCACCAACACGGCAACGGGCAATGCCGCAGCCAATGCGATGCGGCCACCAGAGGCAAAGGCGATTGGCCTATACCGTTCGCAGTGCGATTCACCGCACCGGCGCTCACGACCATTCCGTAACGGCTGAGATTGCAAGAACGAAATCGGGTATCGGTAAAAAGGCATGCGGAAATAACCCTTCATTGAGGGGTAGGGGAAAGTATCGGAAGGAATGATCAACGTGCCCGGACCCGCTCTACCGGGACATCGGAAGAATCCGATAGAGCGGGCGTCACGGGCTAATGGATCAGATGAAAGCCAGCACGATGCCGGCCAGCTGAGAAGCCACCGACAGCCCATTCGCGAGCAGTGACAGCCCGGTGTCCACCCAGCTCAGAACAATGTAGGGGTCCATCGAATTCCTTTCCGGTCTTTGGATTGACGCCCTTATCCAAACCCCGAAACGAGTCGCAATGGAAGAGTTCGCAGTTACCTATTTTGCGTTAACTCAATTTTTCCCATCCCCGAAATAGGTGATGTACTGCGCGAACGCGCTACGCGGAAAAATTTTGCGTAACCCGTAAGAGTTCCGTCGTACGACCAGCGGACCCCAGGATCGTGGCGCGCGTCACTACTGCAGGAGATGTCTCTTGAATTTTTCTGTTGCCCGGCCACTTTCGGGTGTGATATCCCTTGATGTCCACTCGGGGGCGGGAATTCACTGGCAGAACTGTGCCGCCCTCGTCGACTCACACATCCGGGGGGTGCCGCATGGCCACGACCACACACCGATCCACGCCCGACTCTGGACCCGCGCCGAAGGCGCGGATCCCCGACCTACCCAGCACACTGCTCACCATCCGGGAACATCTTGGATTGACTCGCGCCGACGCCCACGAGCGCCACAGGGTCAGCAGCTCATACCTCAGCCAGATCGAAGACGGAAAACGCACACCCAGCCTGGACTTGCTGGAACAGATCATCGCTGGCTACGAACTCTCCTGCGCCCAAGCTCAATACCTGCGCGAACTCCGCGCTCCCGCCCGCAGACTCTCCCCGATCTCACACCTACGCCGGTTCATCGCCCGTACGCCGCAGCTTGTCCAGCATCTCGACAAGCTCGAGCAGCACGGCGTACCGGCCACCTTCATCGACCCGCTCAAGCAGGTCCTCGCGGCCAATAACGCGTTGCGAACAGCCTTGCCCGGCATGTTCGACATCGGCTGCATCCCTGAGTGGATGTTCAGCGCCACCGGCAGGGCCGCAGTGCTCAACTGGCCGGCCGAAGCCCTCTACACCGTCGCGTCCCTACGACCCGGACTCGCCCGCTACCGCGACTCCCCCCGAGCCCGCGCTCTCCTGGCCGACCTCGCCAAAGACCCCACCTTCAACGAGATCTGGCACAACAACATCGACATCATCTACGGCCGCGACACCAGCAATCCCCTGCAGTGCCACCACCCCGACACCGACAACCACTACTCACTCACCCTCGCCATCTCTCCCGTCACCCAAACCCAAGAAATCCTGCTCGCCACCGCAGTCCCAGGGCCACCTGCCAACCTCTCTACGTCGTTGGAGCACGGATGACGTTGATATCAGCACAGATAGTTGACGCGCGAATTCACGCCCGTCGCATGAGGCGGATCGAGCGGACCTGGCTAAACAGAGTAGCGCGGTCCTCCCGCCGAATCGCGCCCTCGCTGGATACGGCGTCGAGTACCGGGGCGGCTGCGTTGGCGAGTAGGTCGGCCGTAGTGCCAGCCATCGGCTCTCCGTCGGCATCGAGATCGACGAGTACAGCGCTTATCCGGACGTCCGCATCGACCTCGGCGTCTACAACACACTCACCATCACCCGCAGAGACACTGACCCCTGAGCCACGACCTCACTGCCGCCGGACCGTGCTCCGATCCCTCCAGCAAAGCGGGGCGAACCTCCCCTTTCGTCGACCTCGGTGAAGTCCGACAACAGCAACCGCGACCTCACCACAGTGCGCAGAGCCAACCCCGCTGCCCAGGGACCAAACGGAAGTCATGCGAAGCCCGGCTTTCGGCGCGGTAACAGCGAGCCGCCCTCCCTGCTCAGTGACCCGGGACCCGTCGGCCAGGGAAGGATCTGCGTTCACTGCGGTGGCCAGACCGACGATCAGTTGTCTATCAGAAACCGTCGTGCCTCTCCGGTATCGGGCCTTGTGGTTACCTCGACGTCGCTGCGACCGAGCGTGTCGAGGCATCGGGGCATCGCCCCCGCGCGTCGGCCACCGGTTTCATGGGCCTGTGGATTTAACGGTGTTTCCGGCCTGATTTGCTGACCGGTTGGTCAGCGGGGAGGTGCCGTGATGACGACACTTGATGCCGTGGCGAAGAAGAAGGCCGAAGCCTCGGCCGAGCAGCTGGCGGCAGCGGAGCTGGTCCGGATGGCCAAGGAGCAGGGCTTGTCCTTGACCGGACCCGAGGGGCTGCTTCAGCAGTTCACCAAGACAGTCCTCAAGACCGCGCTCAACGAGGAAATGACCGAGCACCTGGGGTTCGAGCCGAACCAGGCGCCCGAGGATCGGGAATCGACCAACGTGCGCAATGGCACCAGGTCGAAGACGGTGCTGACCGAGACGACCGGGCCGGTGCCGATCGAGGTTCCTCGCGACCGGGACGGGAGCTTCGAACCCCAGATCGTGAAGAAACGGCAGCGGCGGTTGACCGGGGTCGATGAGATCGTGTTGTCGCTCTATGCGAAAGGCCTGACCACCGGGGAGATCTCGGCGCATTTCGCCGAAATCTATGGCGCGTCGGTGTCCAAGGAAACCGTCTCGCGGATCACCGACAAAGTCGTCGCCGAGATGCAGGAATGGTCGAGCCGGCCCTTCGACGAGGTGTATGTCGCGATCTTCATCGACGCCATCGTGGTCAAGATCCGGGACGGTCAGGTCGCCAACCGGCCGATCTATGCCGCGATCGGGGTCACCGTGACCGGGGAGAAAGACATCCTCGGGCTCTGGGCCGGCCCCGGTGGTGAAGGCGCGAAGTTCTGGATGAGCGTGCTCACCGAAATCCGCAACCGTGGGGTCAAGGACGTGTTCTTCCTGGTCTGCGACGGATTGAAGGGCCTGCCGGAGGTGGTGGGCAACGTGTGGCCGCTGGCCACGGTCCAGACCTGCATCATCCATTTGATCCGCAACACTTTCCGGCTGGCCGGCCGCCAGCACTGGGACGCGTTGAAACGCGACGTGAAACCGATCTATACCGCGGTAAACGCCGAGGCGGCCCGGGCAGCACTCGATGAGCTGACCGAGCGATGGGGCACGAAATACGGTGCCATCGTGCGCCTCTGGAACAACGCCTGGGAAGAGTTCATCCCGTTCCTCGACTACGACATCGAGATCCGGAAGGTGATCTGCTCGACCAATGCGATCGAGTCCCTGAACGCCCGCTACCGGCGGGCGATCAAAGCAAGAGGTCATTTCCCGACCGAGCAAGCCGCCCTGAAATGCCTGTATCTGGTCACTCGTTCGCTCGACCCGACCGGGGCCGGTCGGGCACGATGGACCATGCGCTGGAAGCCCGCGGTCAACGCGTTCGCGATCACCTTCGCCGACCGCTGGCCCGACGCCCGAACCTACTGAGAGAAACCGCCGGAAACACCGTTACCGAGATAGACCCGGTTTCATCGCTGGTGATCGCGGTCAAGTCCTCGACGCTAATGCGGCCAACGCGAGCGATACGGCGTCGTGCGGGTCTTAGCGGCTGTCGGTGCGCATCACCATCGCGGCCGGGATCCGGGCGTCGATTCGAGAAGTGTGTTCGGCCGGTTTGCTGTGCGGTCATTCACTGAGGGTCTCCGATCGGCTACGGGATGTCGTTATTCGTAGTCGTCGTTGTGGAGACCGCCGAGGTAGGCAATTGCCCCCAGATACTGACGACACAGCGGTACATGGTCGGTGTGTGTTTCACGGGTTTGCATTGCCTCGTTCAGTGAATCGAACCTCGGTTCGACGGCGCAGTCGTCGAACCGGCCGGGTACGGGTGGGGTTTCGATATCGGGTCGGGAGCTGGTTTCTTCGACGGGATGCCTGGTCCGGGGGCGGGTGTGGGCGGGGGTGATGAGTTGGTGGATTGCCAGGGAACTCACGATCATCTCCTTGACTGCGCTGTTGTGTCGGGGAGGGGCACTGGCGGGGTTGGGGGGAAGGCGACCGGTAGTGCTGTCAAGGCTCGGTGGAACGGTCCGGGTCGCCATGTCAGGGCCCCGGCCGGGACGGCCAGGGCCATGTCCGGGATCGCGTCGAGGAGTTGGTCGATCGCGTCACGCACGATCAGATACGCGAGGGTGCGGGCCGGGCATGCGTGCGGGCCGACGCTCCAGGCCAGGTGGGAACGGTTGCCGGTGAGGTCACCGGCGGTGACGTTCGGGTCGGTGTTGGCGGCGGCGAGGCTGATCAGTACGGGTTGGTGGGCGGGCAGCCAGGTTTGGCCGATGAGGGTGGGGGTGCGGGGGTAGGTGGTGCAGAAATTCGCCATCGGGGGGTCGTGGAACAACACCTCGTCCAGCGCGTCTTGGGTTGACAGGCTGCCGCTGATCAGGCCACCGCCGAAACGCTCATCGGTCATCATCAACAGCAGGGTGTTGGTGATCAGGTTCGGTTGCGCTTCTGCGCCGGCTCCATAGAAGCTCATCAATTGGGCGAGCACTTCTCCTTCGTCGAGGCCGTGCTCGTGGGCGAGTAGCCGTGAGGTGGCGTCGTCGCCGGGATACCGGTGTTTGAGGTCGATCAGTTCTGTCAGTGCTGTCCGCAGCAGAGTCATTCCTTCGGCCGCGCCGACGGTATCGAAACGTGCGGCCATTCCCGCGGTGACCCGTGCCCCGATTTCGGTTGGGCAGCCGATGATCTGGTTGAGGACCGCAATCACGAGGGGACGGGCGTAGTCGGCGACCAGGTCCGCGGATCCTGACTCGCAGAAGGTGTTGATCAGCGGGACGGCGAGGTCTTCGACGACTGCGTGCATCGTGTGGCCGTCGACGGCGTCGATGCTGTCCTTCGACGCTTCCCGGTAGCGGGTGTGGTCGAGGCCGGTGCTGTAGCGGGCCGCCGGAAGCCAGCGCATCATCGGCAGTACCGGCGAATCCGCCGGTACTGTGGTCTGCCAGGTGCGGGGGTCGGTGGGGAAATGCTCGACGTCGTGCAGGATCCGTACCGCGACCTTATGGCCGAGGACCAGTGTGGCCGGCACGCCGTGCGCGATATCGACCGGCGCCAGATCACCGAATTCCGCACGCAGTTCGGCGTAGACACGGTGCGGGTCGGCCGCGAATTCGGGGGTGTACATGGGTGTTCGCGGATCACTGGAATCCTCTGGTGATGCGTGCGCGACCGGACACCGGGCCACCGGTCCTGCGCCGGGATAAGAGATCGAGGGCATCGAGGGCAAAGAAGACATGTTCCGTTTCTTCAAACGTGAGTGAGGAGACCGAGAAGCCGGCTCGGTCTCCGATATCTGGGGGCAACCCGCGAACCCTGCGGGAGGAACGGATCTGGGGTGACGTGTTCGTCACCGGCACCGACCGGCCAGTCAGGGCAGGGCAGGTCAGGTCAGCGTGTCGCGCATGGTCGAGACCAGCGCGTTCTGTTCGGTGCGGGGGCAGCGGGCGCTGATGTAGCCGTCGGGCCGGATGAGGCACACCGCGTCACCCTTGGGTGCCCCGTATAGATCGTGTACCCGCCGCGAATCGGCAGCGACCGCGCCGACCGGTCCGGGTCCGTGGTATCCGGGCGCGAGGACGACCACCGGTTCGACCCGGCGGCCGAATTCCCGACGGACACCCATGACCAGCGCCGTGGTGTCCGCGACGGTGTCGGGGTCGCGGTGGGTGACCAGCAGAGTGTGGCCGCCGTGCCGCAACCGTTCGTGTAGCCGTAGGCGTGGGGTGATCTCTACGTCGGGCGCTCGATCCCCGGCCGACACCCCGGCCAAGAGCTGCCCGGAGTAGGTGCTGGCCTGGGTGGCCTGCCCATATCCGAAGGCCAGTGCCGAGATCCGGCCCACCGCTCGCTCGGTGAACCCGGGTTCCCGGGCGATCGCCAGCCGCTCGGGGACCGGGCGGCCGTGGTCCATCAGCACCGAGTGCAGTTCGTGGGTGCCGGCTACGACCTGTTCGGCGATCGGACGCCGCTCGGCGTCGTAGGTGTCCAACAGCGATTCCCGAGCATGGCCGTTGACGACGGCGGCCAGTTTCCAACCGAGGTTGAATGCGTCCTGCATCGAGGTGTTCATGCCTTGCCCACCTGCGGGGGAGCGCTCATGGCCGGCGTCGCCGCACACGAGGATCCGCCCGTTGCGATACCGGGAGGTCGTCCGCCGCCGTGTCCGGAACACCGTCGTCCACTCCGGCGTCCCTAACCGCACCGCACCGCCGAAATGGTCGTCGAGCACCGTCTGGAATGCTGCCGCGGACGCATCTATCTTGCGGGCATCTCCGGTTCCGCTGATCAATACCCGCCACAGACCACCCGGTAGCGCGGTCGTCAACAGCATGTGATCGCGGGTGATGCGGTAATCGACACCGCCGACTTCCACCGGGCACCCCGATAGCGTCACGTCCATCATCCGCATCGCGGTCTCCACGTACTCCGCGCTGGTGACCTCCGCCCCCAGGTAGCCGGCGACGCGGCTGTGCACGCCATCGCATCCGATGAGCCACTCAGGGTGAACCGTTTCGGTTTCGCCGCTGTTCGTATCGCGCAACGTGGCGGCAACTTCCCCGCCGGGGTCGACAGCCACCGAAACCAGTTCGGTATGCCAACCGATACTTCCACCCAGCGCAATGAAATGGGCGCGCAGAATATCCTCGGTGTCGCGCTGGCTGATCGTCCGGTAATAGGGATACCGACTATCGAGGCGGGTGAAATCCAACTGCACCTTTTCCTCGAACCCCTCGAAGCGATAATCCATCCACTCGCTCCGCAAACCCCTGTCCTGGAACTCCTCGACGACCCCGGCCTGCTCCAGCAACTCCAGGGTGCGGGTATGCACCGTGAACGACCGCGACGTCATCACCGAGGCGGTAAGCCTGTCGATCACCCGACACTCCACGCCACGACGCAACAACTCGATACCGAGAATGAGCCCGGTCGGACCAGCACCCACGATGAGAACAGAAACCCGTGAAACACGCGAAAACCACATCGAGATATCTCCAACTTGATCAAGATCGAAATCGAATCGTGCATCCGTCTGCGACACACGACGGCACCGAATTGGTCGCGACGTCAGCAGCGGAGCTTCGATGAGCGGACGAATGGCACGGTCACAGCCTCCAAGTGGTGTACGTCGGATGCGTGTGGCGGCAGTGGCACACGCCATGGAACGGTGGATCGGCGTGAAAGCGCTACAGGTATTGCCGGATAGCACGAATCAGTTCACCGTCGCCTCTGCCGACCGTCGGTCGGCATGTCCTGACTGTGCCGCGGCGGGGTGTCGCATCTCGACACCCATCACATGCCCATCTCAAACTTCTTGTGCCCCTGCTGTCCCCTCTACGATGGGCACCGCCAGCAGACGCAGGGAATCGAAAGGTCTCGAGGGGTAAAGGGGAAACGGCGATGGCAACACGCCTCAAAACCGTGCTACAGCAACAGCACCTTCAAACACACACAGCGTTCTGCCGCGAATACGACAAGATCGCCGCCACCATCGACCCCGACCTCGTCGGAACCGCCCCGAAACGATCACAGTTCCACCGCTGGCTCTCGGGCGACGTGAAAGGACTCCCCTACCCCCACCACTGCCGCATCCTGGAAAAAATGCTGCCCGGACACACCGCCACCGAACTGTTCCAACCGGAAACCACCGGTCGGCAGTACGACGCGACCATTATTCCCGCCCGATCGGACGGGCCTGTCAAACCCTTTGGCTCGTGGTTGCCTCCAGGAGCCGAACACGCCGAGTCAGGCTTCGCAGCGGAAGAATTCGCCGACTCGCACGGATGGTTGGATGGCTCCCGTCTTCCCTTCTTGCGCATGCCTGCGGGCCGGTTCTTCGCCGGGGCGGATATTCCGGCTGTCGTTGTTGCGGCGGTGCCTGATCGCGGTCGTATCGTGGCTGCTGCGCCGACCGGAACGGCTCGGTATCCGGCACTGTCCGGCTCGGGGCGATCGGTGGTGGTCGCCCACATCGACGATGCTGATCAGCCGCGTCGCTATGTGATGGATCGCCGCCGAGTTCGGGCCCGGCTGGCGACCACCTCGCCGGAGGCGCCGCTGCTGTTCCCTCGCGCATACGTGCTCGATGATTTCACACTTGCCATCATTTGGGCTGTGACCGGCCTGGACAGCGCGCTGCTGGATGACGACGCCGACCTGGCCGAAGTGGTCGGGCTGCTGGAGCCAAGGACGTCCGGCCCGCATCTGGCCTTGGGCCGCGATGTCGGCGCCGAATTGTCCGCGGTGTCGAGGATGTGGCTGGGCTCGGAGGTCTGTGCTCGCCATATCCTGCGAAACGCTGACACGCTAACCGACACTCCACAGTTCTGGAGCCGGGAACAGCGTGGAGAAGAGGCGAGCACGTGGCTGCTGTTCGGACACAAGTACCGGTATCTGCATGCCACGAGCAGCCCGGACTCCGACCGGCCCGTACGCGCATTCTGCGTCCCTCCCGCCGCCGTCCATCATTCCGGACGACCTGAGCGGATACTGCTACTCCTCGCGGCGGTCCTACACGAATCCACCGGTGTCACCACCGTCATCTGCTCCGAACCCGAGTACACGACCACTCCCGGGTTCGTCCTCGACCGCAACCACCGCGCGTTGGTGGCGAACTGGGTCAACACCGACCGGATCTGGCAGGTCGACGTCACCGACCGCCGACCGACTCTGCGCGAGTTCGATGACGCGATCCGATGGGCACGATCGCGCACTGTCCTGCCCGGTGCATCACCGCGTGACCGGCTTCAGGCGTTGGCCGATTACCTCGATCTGGACTGGAGTTGGCTGGTTCGCCGGGCAACTGAGTTTGCCGACAGCGGGATCGCCGGTTTGTGTGCCCCGCGCAGTCGACTGCTGTCGACCGCTGGTCTCGACCAGGCATGCACCTTCCTTTCCAGCCTCGACGCCGCCGGTCGTTAGGCTGCCAGAGTGCCTACCGTCGAATCTCCACGCCGTGTCACCGTTTTCGCCCTCGGTGGCACCATCGCCATGACCGATACCGGCGGCGGCACTGTGACTCCGACTTTGTCGGCGCAACAACTCTTGGCGGCCGTCCCCGGGCTGGTTACCACGGGTATTGCGATCGATACTGTCGACTTCCGGCACAAGCCCGGTGCCAGTCTGACGTCGGCCGATATCGCTGCTCTCGCCAGCGAGATCGCCTCCCGACGCGACGATATCGACGGTGCGGTCATCACCCAGGGCACTGACACCATCGAGGAAACCGCCTACCTGCTCGACCTGCTCCACACCCCGGACTTTCCGGTGGTCGTCACAGGAGCCATGCGTAACCCGACGCTGGCCGGCGCCGACGGCCCCGCGAATATCCTCGCCGCGACCCTCACCGCAGCCGATCCCAGGATGCGCGGCCAGGGCTGCCTGGTGGTGTTCAACGACGAAATCCACGCAGCACACCGGGTCCGTAAGACTCACACCACCAGCACCGCCACCTTCTCCTCCCCCAACGGAGGTCCGCTGGGCTTCCTCACCGAAAACCGGCCCTGCCTGCTCAACCGCCGCCTACACCGACCGACTCTACCGACAGCGGCACCAGGGGCTATTGCATCACCACATATCCCTATCGTCACCGTGACGCTCGGCGATACCGGCACAGGTCTACGTGCCCTCTCCGGGAATGTTTCCGGGCTCGTCGTCGCCGGGTTCGGTGCCGGCCACGTCCCGGCCGACCTCGTCGATATCCTCACCGAGCTCGCTGCCAGAGTTCCAGTAGTCCTGGCCTCACGCGCCGGCGCCGGGACAGTCCTGTCGGCTACCTACGGATTCCCAGGATCGGAGCAAGACCTCCTCGCCCGGGGCTTGATACGTGCCGGATATCTCGATCCACTAAAGGCCCGTATCTTGCTGCATACCCTGTTAGGGCTCACTGTCGATCGGGCCGTCATCGCCGACGCATTCGCCGTCTCCGGCGGCTACGCCGACCCAGATTCTTGGCCCTGGCCCGACCACCTACGCAAGGAGCATTGACGATGCGCGCCCACGAACTCCGCCTCGGACGCTCCTTCGGCCTCGTCTTCGACCACGGCGACGACTTCTACACCGCCCTCGACGAGTTCTGCCGCACTCACCACATCCGCCAGGGTTACATTCCCTCGTTCATCGCCGGATTCAGCGAGGTCGACCTCGTCGGCGCCTGTGACCGCCTCGACGACCCCGCCGCCCCCGTCTGGTCCAAAGTTCATCTCCGCAACGTCGAAGCATTCGGAGGCGGAACCCTCGCGTACGACCCCGACAGCGGCGAACTCAAACCACACATTCACGTCGCGATCGGACTCAAGGAACACGCCGCCTCCGGCTACACCAGCCACCTCCTCGGCGCTACCGTCCAATTTCTCACCGAAATGCTCGTCATCGAAGTCCTGGCACCGGACATGACCCGAACACCGCAATCAGACCTCTACAACGTTCCCCTGCTCCGGTTCGACAACGCGCCCGGCCACGGCGCGACCGAACCGAGATGACCGGAGGGAAGCGACTCACCTCGATCGAAGAGCAGCTCGCCAAGAAGTGGCCACAGCTCGGCGGTCGGGATGCCAAGGACGCTCTGGCCTCGATCCTCAGCAAGCACAGCTAGCGGCCCCGCTCTACCCCTCGGTCTCGACCCCTGCCCGGGGCATCCCTTCCGCGGCGGGTGGGCTGTGGTGGTTCCCGGAAGGGAGATTCAACTCCTGGCGGCGGACGGTTGATGCGGAGTATGTCTGCGGCCTCGTGTCCGGTCATAGCCGGATGTTCCCCACGGGCCGCAGCTTCCCGATCCAGGCGCACGCGCTCGGCCACCCGATCGACGGCTTCGCGGTGCCTCTGCTGCTCCTCGCGTATCTGTCGCTCGCGTTCCTGCTTCTCCAGGGCCTCCTTGGCAGCGGCTCGGGTCCGCTCCCTCTCCTCGGCCTTTTTCTGGACTTCGCGAATCCTTTCCTTTGCTCGAAGCTCCGAGGATTTGAAGAGCTCTGGCTGTTGCTGTTCTCGATTGCGCTCCAGTTCCCGGCCGAGCTTTTTGGCTTGTCTCGCCTGCTCCTGAGTGACCTCTTCAACACGGAAGCGGTCACCGAAGTCGCGCACCATGTCATCGAGGGCTTTGCGAATCTCCTGGTCCGGGGCACCTTCGATGACAATCCAAGCTCCCCTGGCCCTCTTGTCGATCGTCAGGGCTTCGCGGTCCAGCTTGATCTGCTTCAGTGTGAAGTCGTCGGCTTTGAGCCTCCTGGCGCCCTTGTACTCCCGAAATTCGTACTGGTTTATTGCTCTGCCGGCGTCGTGGATGCGGCGGCCCGAAGCCAGTTGCTGAGGCACCTCATGCTGCCAACCCCTGTCGGGCGTCTCACCTCGCATCTCGGCAATGCCGTAGTGAAACCAGCGTCCGATGTCCTGGGAGGTACGGCCACGCTGGGAACGCTCACGTTGTTCCCGGCGCTCCTGCTCGACATACCGTCGGCGACGCTCTTCTTCTTCGCTAGGCATCCCCCCGACCCCCGATTAGATCAGGCCGTGTTTTCGTTGTAGGTCCAAGCCCTCATGCTCGAGTCCATGAGCCTTGGCGTAATCGACAGCGCGCGAATACCACTCGCCCACGACGGCCGATCCGAACTCCGCGTCCGGCGAGTCGAACAGCATGTTGACCGGGTAGTCGGCTTCGTCGGTCCAGTCGTATCGGATCGTCGGCCCGAAGTTCTGAAGACGGCCGTCCTCGGCGAAAAGCACTCTGCCCATCGAGGGGTCGTTGATCCAGCGGCCGTCGCAGTGCCTGACGAAGTATTCGCCGATGTAGGCCACGAACGCATCCACCAACTTGGTCTTGTCGGCGTCGAACAGCGCGTCTTCGTCGACGAAGAAATAGTCGAAAGCGTGGTCCAGCCAGTGCAGCGCCATCTCGTCGCTGTAGCGATCAACGCCCAACGGCATCGGACCTATGGGCTTGGCCGAGCCGGTCTGAGTCTTCCAGTCGGCGGGCACCCTCGGCAGCGCTTCGGTAAACAGCCAGTCGATCACCCCCGCGATGCGCTCGGGGCTCGACCACACCACCCACTCCGGATCGTCCTGTGCCGCCACGTCGATCTCATCCATCACTGGTCGATTCCTTCCCCTCGTGTCCACCAACCCGATTCGGACCACCGCAGCGTACCCGCCGGTTCGCACGATCTATCGCTCTCAGAGGAGCCGAGGAAGCAGACCGATGCATCCGTCAAATCGGCGCTTCCGGGCCCACCGCGGTGGCCATATCCAGAAACATCTCGGCAACGACGAGATGCGGGAGCTGCGCACTTAGGAGGTCAGGTTGGTGTAGGTGGTGTGTATGTCGTCGGTGACGGTGGTTGTTTCACCCCAGTGCCGGGGCGGGTGGGCATTGTCTGCCCTCCGATACCCGCTACCTGGCATGACGGAGCCGCGAAATCGGACACGGACGCGTCTGGTCCCTCGATTCAGCAGCGCACTATATCGCCGCGGCCTGCGGAGACGGGACAGTCCGGCTCCATTCGATCGCCGACACCGACCAGGCGACAGTGCTGGATACAGAGGCACGCCGCATCTGAGCGGTGGCGATAGCACAGTCCGGCGACCGGCTCGCCGCAGCGGGCGACTACGGCCGGGCCCGGGTATAGCTGCACCTGATCAGGTTTCCCGGTAGCGCGCCAGTATCTTCTTCACAGCGTCCGTGACCGGTGGTTCCTCGGCCAGACTGGTCCAGGTGTAGGCGTCGTGTTCGGTGAGTTCCACGGGCTCGGTGTGTCCGACCTCAACAGTGAAGTTGAATTGTCGGCTTTTCTTGCCGCTGCCGGACTGGTAGTCGAACTTGCCGAGATAGTTCGTGATGGCGGTTACCTCGAGGCTGGTTTCTTCCTTGACTTCGCGAATCAGGGCTTGGTCGATGGCTTCGCCGGGGTCGACCTTGCCGCTGGGAAGCTCCCAGATTCCGCCCATGAAGTCGTCGGCGGGGCGTTGCAACAGAAGGACTTTGCCGCCGTGTTGGACGACGGCGCCGACGACGAGTTGTTGCACCTCGTCCTGGCCGGCTTCCCGTGTCAACGTATCCAGCAGTGGTGTCTCGATCATCGAGCCCTATCCTTTCAGATCGGCGTGGTGGGTGGTCACTTTGTGGAGCGCTTCGATGTAGCGATCGACGAGTGGTAGGTCCTCGTCTCGATGCCACACGGGGAGTTTGAGCGTGGCGTGGTGCAGAGATTCAGCCCTTGGATAGTCGCCTGGTGCGTACGCCAGTTTGCCAGTGAAGGCCGGAAACAGAGGACCTGGCTCTTGGAAGAGCGGCAGGAGGTTGAGGGGGCAAGTCGATCCGGGCCGGTCGATCTCGTAGCAGCCCTCGGCCTGCAGCGCGGCGTGGAAGCGCTCGACCGGCACATCGTCGAACATTGCATCGTCGTAGACAATCGTGAACCCATACCAGGCTGGTCGCGCCTGCAGGTCGTGCCAATTGACAGTCAGACCGGGCTCTTGCCGGAGTGCGTCGTGGATGTGCTCAGCGACGCGCTGACGCCCTTCGAGGTATTCATCCAGATGCGACAGCTGCTTCAGGGCAATGGCTGCGGCCAGCGGATGGATGCGATGCTTGAGCCCCATACCGGTCACGGCGAAACGGCTGAGGTCAGAGTGCGCTGGGATTTCGTTTCGGCACCGCTTGTTGTATTGGCCGTGCAGCAAGACGCGATGGTAGACGTCCTCGTCATCAGTTATGACGAAGCCACCTTCCCCTGCTGACAGCGGTTTCGGGCCGTTCATGCTGAACGCGGCGGCTTGCCCGAAGGTGCCGAGCTTCTGTCCACCGATGCTTGCCCCGTGAGCGTGGGAAGCATCTTCGAGCAGTGGCAGACCATGGCTGTCCGCCAGGGTTTTCAGGCGTCGAATCTGAGCTGGCATCCCCCACATATGTGTGACGACGATGGCTTTGGTGCGCTTTGTGATACGTCTCGGCACGTCGTCCGGATCGAGGTTGCCGCTGGCGTCGCAATCAGCCAGGACGGGGGTTGCGCCCAGGTGCAGCAGCGGGGTGGCGGTAGCGAAGAAGGTATACGCCGGCACTATCACCTCGTCACCTGGCCCGATGCCGCAGGCGGCATACATCGAGTGCAGTGCCGCAGTGCCTGAGCTGGTGAGGACGGCGTAGCGGGCGCCAAAGTACTGCTGGAGTCCATCTTCGAGTCGAGCAATGACACCTGAGCGGTCATAGATCGAGATGCCTTCATCAAGCTGGTCGAGGATGGCAATGCTGGTGGCCTCTGTCATTGGCGGCCATGAGAAATGCGGTGCCGCATCGGTAATGACAGGGGACCCGCCGAGCAGCGCCAGAGGTGAAGTCACAACAGCTCCTTGGGATTGACGTAGTTGTGGGTGCGCGCGGCCTTGTAGCAGGCAGAGACAAAGGCCATGTGATCCAGGTTCTCGGCGGGACCGCTGAGGTTCGGCCGGTCGCCATCGATGACGCGGTGGAAGTAGTCGATCTGGCAGGCCGCGGCCGAGGGCCAGGCTTGTTCACGATGCAGCGACTCGATGACGTCGCCGCTGTTCGTCAGCCGGCGGATGCGGCCACGTTCCAGGTGCACGACGCCGTCGGACCCGACCAGCCGGATCTCTTCGGTCTTCGGCCCGATGAACCGCGAGAGCAGCAACGAACCGTAGAGGCCGCTGTCGTAGGAGAAGTGGATGAGGGCGGTGTCTTCGGCGTCATAGCACCGGTCCGGTCGTGCGCCGACCGACAGCTCGGCTGTGATGCTGTCGGGCAATCCGAAGTACCACAGGATCAGGTCGATGAGGTGGTAGCCCATGTCGATAACGCAGCCGCCGCCTGCCTTGGCGGTCTGCCCACGCCAGCCTTCAGAGGGGTCATCGACGTGGACGGTGTAGCGGGCGTCGATCAGAAATGGCGTGCCGATCTGGTCAGCGAGCTGCGGGAAGCTCGTGTAAATCGGATTGAATCGCCGTTGCAGCGTGACCATCAGCTCGATACCGGATCGCTCGCACAACTGCGCCAGTTCGATGGCTTCGATCAGGTTGGTGGCGAACGGTTTCTCCTTGAGGACGTGGACCTGATGCTCCGCGGCTACTTCGATCACCGCCCGGCCAACATCGTGCGGCACGCAGACCACCACGAGGTCGAGTGTCTCGGCCTCGAACATTGCGCGATAGTCGTCGAAGCCAGGCACCCGGTGCATGGCTTCCTGCTCGCGCACGGCCCTTGCGTCCTCATCACAAACGGCGGCCAGCTCGACATGGCGCGACCGCGCGAGTGCCGGTAGGTGATCGTTGATTGCCTGGCGTCCGAGGCCCACGACCCCAGCCCGCAGTGTCTTACTGGCGTTACTAATACGGCGCGAGGTGCGCCAACCGGATTCGATGTCCGGGCAAACGATGCGCGACACCGGTGCTGCACCGAGCGCGCCTCGGACCGATTCACATGGTCTCATTCGATCCCCCTACTGATCGTTGCGCAGATAGCCGTTGGATACCGGAGCCGTCGCCCGAGACTCACGTATGTGACCTCGGGCGCCACCACCACGGTCGGCCGCAGCACCGGCAACGCCACCCCATGTTCGGGACGGCCCTCGAGCAAATCGACGAGCTCGGCACGAGGCAACGCATCCAGACGCAGGGTGCGCCGCTCACCGATTCGGGCCGCATGCCAACCGTCCAGGGAAAGAAACTCCGCCACCTGCTCGATCTCGGCCCACCGCTGCCTGGCGGTCGAGCCACCCGCAGGTGAGTATTCGACCAGGTCATCGATAGCCACATGAAGCATGTGAACCTGGCCTCCCTCTCGCTTGACTCGGCTGATCAGTCCATCGCAGCCGATGGCTTCGTCGTCAGGATGGGCAGCGATGACCAGCACGCGCTGTTGTCTCCAGTCGATCTGCACGCTGCTCACCACCGAACCCGGTAACCCGACATCGGCCACGCCGGACTGCATCTGTCGGTCGGATACGCCACCCACGCCTCAGCGCCCGGTTCAACCCAGGTGAGGTACGTCGCGATCTGGACGAAGCCGGAACGCCGAATCATCGCGGCTGTCTGCCCGCTGCACCCACGGGCATCTCTGCTCCAGTAGTAAGCGGATACAGATGGAGGAGAATCTGCATCGACAACCAGGATTCCATTGCGGCCTCCACATACTCGAAACAACTGGATTAGCTGCCCGGCAGCCAGTTCAACGACCACCCGGCCAGCGATATCCGCACTCCCAGCACGAAAAGCGGGCAGAACCCAAGCTCGAGCCGGCGTAGGCCCTCGTCCCTCCGACAATGCCGCTTTCAGTCGTCATCGTTGGCTATCTGACTGTGCCGCAACACGGTGTCGCATCTCGACACCCATCACGTGCCCATCTCAAACTTCTTGTGCCCCTGCTGTCCCCTCTACATCCCTCTACGATGGGCACGCCAGCAGACGCAGGGAATCGAAAGGTCTGAAGGGGTAAAGGGGAAACGGCGATGGCAACACGCCTCAAAACCGTGCTACAGCAGCAGCACCTGCAAACACACACGGCATTCTGCCGCGAATACGACAAGATCGCCGCCACCATCGACCCCGACCTCGTCGGATCCGCCCCACGGCGATCGCAGTTCCACCGCTGGCTCTCGGGCGACGTGAAAGGACTCCCCTACCCCCACCACTGCCGCATCCTGGAAAAAATGCTGCCCGGACACACCGCCGCCGAACTCTTCGCCCCTGATGGCAAGAACGCTGACGTGCCTGCCGAACTTCGAGCAGCCACATCGTCGGTTCCGGACCACGAGCAGCATGCGACGCCGATGGGGACCGCTGTACCACAGCAATCTGGCAGGCTCGTCAAGTCCCTTGTACCGCCATTGGAGCCGGGTTTGATCCAGCGAGTAGATGAGTTCGGTGAGTTACGTGCCCTGCTTCTTTCCACCAGCAGCAGCGTCAGCGCAACGATAGGTGTGGTCGGCCCGGGAGGTTTCGGCAAGACAACGCTGGCTGGGCAACTCGCCCACGATTCCGAGGTGCGCTGTGCGTTCGGCGACGTCTTGTGGATTGAAACGGGTCCAGGCTGCGGCCCGGCGCGAGTAGTCGAATTGATCTCGGACATGTGTGTCCATCTGGGTGAGTGCCGGCCTGTCTTCGCCGATCCGACTCAAGCCGGTCTGCATTTGGCACATGTTCTGGCAGGTCGAACCGTACTGCTCATCGTCGATAACGTGTGGTCGGCCAACGATCTGGCGCCATTTCTGCTTGGCGCCCCGCGGTGTGTCCGGCTGGTCACCACCCGGAATGCAGCAGTGTGCCCGTCTTCATCGATGCTGTTCAGACTCGGCGCCATGGATTCCGGACAGACTCGCGAGTTGCTCCGCCGGAACCTGCCCGGCTCTGCAGTGGATGGTCTATCGCCGCTGGCGACGTTGTGCGGAGGTTGGCCGCTGTTGGCCAGTGTTGTCAGCGGCGCGATCGGACACGATATCCGTGCCGGCGCCGGTGTCGACCAGGCCATCGCCTCAGCTACGGAGATGCTGCGTCTCGATGGGCCCGGTGCATTCGATGTCTGGGACACCGACCAGCGCCGCGCCGCGATCGGTCACGCGATCTCGGCCAGCTTGCGTAACCTGGACGAACACGTCACGATCCCCGGGACCGAGCGCCTGCGTGACCGCTACCTCGACCTCTGCGTATTCCCTGCCTCGACCGCGATCCCGATTCCCGTACTCGCTGACTGGTGGAAAGCAGCCCACGGTTGGAGCCTGTCGGTGACACGCCGGTTCTGCCGGCTGCTGGCCGATCGATCCATGATCAGTGCCCACCTCGCGGACCAGGATGCAATCGTCCTGCACGACGTATTCGTCACTTACCTCCGGCACCTGGTCGGCGAGCAACAACCCGACCTGCACCGGTCCCTGCTCGATGCCTTCCGGCCATCTACGGGCAGCTGGCGAGACGCCAGCGCGGTCGATTACCTGTGGCGCAGGCTCTCCTACCACCTGGATAAGGCCGGGCTCACCGACGAACTCGATGAGACGTTCTCTTCAGTGGAGTTTCTCGCCGAGAAAGCGCTGCGATGCGGGCACCACTCGTTGGTCCTCGATCACCAAATTCTGGCCCAGCTACCCGAGGCGGCCCTCGCTCAGCAGTTGACAAGCGCCAGCCATCTACTGCAAGGCTTGGCCACCTTCACAGATATCGCGGCGACCCTGCACATTGTCGCCGCTCGAGCGGGCCACGTGATCGACGTAGCCACCGCTGATCACAGCGGCTTCCGTGTCCGCACGGCAACCTCGGTGCAAAGCGAATCGTCCGGTCACATCGGCGCGGTCGTATCCGTAGCAGTCAGCGGCAATGTCCTTGTTTCGGGAGGTGAAGACGGCACCGTACGGTTGTGGGACCTCAACCGCAAGGAACTCGCCCACAAGTGTAGGGGGCATACTGGCTGGGTCCATGCCACCGCGGTCTCACCTGCCACGACTCTGGCCGCGTCCGCCGGCGACGACACCGAAATCCGACTGTGGGATACCGCCTCCGGCGCCGTCATTGCTGTACTCAACGGCCACACTCAGCGGATCCGATCGCTGGCCTTCACCCACGACGGAACGAAGCTGATATCGGGGGCAGAAGATCACCTGGTCTGTGTGTGGGACGTCAAACATGCGGCGCTGCTCCGTGCGCCCACCATCAATCCAGCCCCGGTGTGGTCGATCGCTGTCTCCCCGGACGACGCCTTGATCGCCGTCGGCGGGCAAGACGAGACCGTCCGACTCATCGATGCACGCGCCGGAACATTGCTGTCCGAAGCCGTCGGACACACCGACTGGGTGCGTACCGTGGCGTTCACCGGTGCCCGCACATTGATCAGCGGTTCAGGTGACCGCACGACCTGCACCTGGACGATTGACCACCGACACCAGCTCGTGGCCGGGGAGCAGCGACGATTCGCTGACCGTGTCCGCACGGTCTCCCGCCGCGCGGACCGTGTCGTCGTGGGGACCGAGGACGCGCACCTACACGTCATCGACTCCGGACATCTGACCGCTGATATGGCGATGCCGCCCGGAGTCGACTGGATCCGCTCCACCGCCGTCACAGACACGGGGGATGTGATCGTGGCCTGCGAAGACGGCGCGGTCCGGTGCTGGCATCAGGGCCACCTCACCACCATCGCCCCCGGTACCAACACGGTGTGGTCGGTTACGCATACCCAGGACGGCGGCCACACTGTCCTGGGAGACAGCGTCGGCACACTCACCGTCGCCGATGAGTCCGGGGCCGCGAGCACACTGTCGATCGGACACGGACGCGTCTGGTCCCTCGACTCGGCAGCGCACTATATCGCCGCGGCCTGCGGAGATGGGACAGTCCGGCTCCGTTCGACCGCCGACACCGACCAGTCGACAGTGCTGGTTACAGAGGCACGCCGCATCTGGGCGGTGGCGTTAGCACAGTCCGGCGACCGGCTCGCCGCAGCGGGCGACGACGGCCGGGTCCGCGTTTGGAATCTTCCCACCGGCACGCTGGTGTGGGATGCCGTCACTGATGCCGGGCGGATCCGCTCGCTGGCCTTCAACTCCGACGGCTCCGTACTTGCCGCAGCATGCGGCGATGGCAGCGCAAAACTGTGGAACAGCGACGGGGATCTCCTGATGCAGGCACAGGCCGGGCAGGGCTGGAGCCGCACCGTCGCCCTCGATCCCACTGGCACCCGCTTGACTGTCGGCTCCGGTACCGGCGACATCGTCCTCCGCGACACCGCCACCGGCGAAGTCGTATGCGAACTCGCGGGCCACACCGGTCGGGTACTGATGCTCGGGTTCCTCGACGACCATTTGATCTCGGTCGCTGCGAATGGCACGGCGCGATGGTGGAGCCTGACCGGGGAACTCGACGCCGAAGTCCGGGTCGACGCGTCCTGCCAGGCGGCCGGCTTCGATGCCGCCAGCCGGCGTGTCACGATTGCCACCGCCGCCGGAGTGACAGCGTTGACCGTCCCCCGCCAGTCCGCGAACGGAGCATAATGGCCGCCAGCACCACCACCGTCTCGACAATCGTGTCCACGGAACCGGAGTCGTTCGCATGGAGCGTTCTGACTCACCGGCATCCCGCCATCATCAACCAGGTCCGCAACGCCCACCCCTACCCGCCCGACATCCAGCACCGCCTCGAAGCACTGCGCGAACAGATCACCACAACCGTGCAGCCACTTCCCGAGGGCAGCCACGGAAAACCTCAATGGGACCAGTGGGGCGGCGAATTCTTCGGCAGGCGGTGGCTGGATATCCCATTCCTGTGGGCCGAAAGCTACTTCTACCACCTGCTGCTCGACGCAGTTGGCTACTTCGGGCCCGGCCCCTGGCAAGGAATCGACCCGTTCACCCGAAAACAGGCCGAACTCGACGACCCCGCGCTCGACACCGAGCTGGCCGCAGCGCCGAAGCCTGAAAGTCTCTCGCCTGAACAGCGCACTACCGCACTGATCCATGCCGCTCTCTGGGGAAACCGCGCCGACCTCGGGTTTCGTCTGTCCGGATCCCCCGGAGCCGCTGATAACGCGCCCGGCAGCATTCTCGACGACCAGACTGAAGCGGTGGTCGACTATCTCAACAACCACACAGCCGGCACACTTGTCCTGATCGCCGACAACGCCGGCCGCGAGCTCATCCCCGACCTCTTGCTGGTCGACCACCTCCTGCAGCGGCACCCAGCGTTGATGGTCGAACTGCACCTCAAGCCGCGGCCCTATTACGTCTCCGACGCCACCACCACGGATCTGCTCGCCGCCCTCGCCCGCCTCGCGGGCATTCCCGGGCACACTCGCTCAGCAGCCGAACGACTCAACGATGCACTGGCCCAAGGGCGCCTGCAGTTGCGTGTGCACGAGTTCTACTGCGCCCCTCCATCGTTCCACCATCTGCCCACCGACCTGCGCGCCGACCTCGCGCGAGCCGACATCGTAATCCTCAAGGGCGACCTCAACTACCGGCGCCTGGTCGGGGACTGCCACTGGCCGGCCACCACCCAGTTCGCTGAACTCACCCAGCACTTCCCCACCCGGGTAATCGCGCTGCGCACCCTCAAATCCGACGTCGCGGCAGGCATCGACGGGCGCGTGCTCGCCACCCTCGAAGCATCCGAACCTGGCTGGCGGACCAGCGGAGCCCACGGGGTAGTGCAGCTATGCGACAAACATCCGAGCACCTGCTGACCCGAAGGAGCTGTGGTGCCCGAAGCACTGTTCGTGGGTCTATCGACCCTCGATATTGCCTACGCCGTCGATCGATACCCGGGCGAAGATACAAAAACCCAAGCTTCGGATCAGTTCCTGGGCGCCGGTGGACCCGCCGCCAACGCCGCGGTCGCGTGCGCGATTGTGTCGGGCCGGCCCACGACGCTGATCACCGCGCTCGGCCGCCACCCGATCGCCGACCTCGTACGCCACGACCTCGCCGACAGGAACCTCACCCTGGTCGACACGACACCTGAAAGCACAGACAAGCCGCCAGTGTCATCGATCGTGGTCGCAGTGGAAGCCGGATCGCGCACGATCGTCGGTCTCGATGCAGCCCGAATCCAAGCGCCTTACGTTCCCGGCCTCGATCGATACGTCGACGATGCCTCGATCGTCCTGATCGACGGGCACCATCCAGAGCTGGCGATAGGCGTGGCCCGCCGCGCCACAGAGATCGGAACGCCGGTCGTCCTCGATGCCGGCCGGTGGAAGCCGATCCACGACCAACTCCTACCGCTGACCGATATTGCGATCTGCTCCGCAGACTTCGCACCACCCGGCTTCGAAGGCGACACCGCAGCGTTGATCGATCACCTATGTTCAGCTGGGCCCAAACAGGCCGCAGTCACGCGAGGCCCGGACCCGATCATCTTCGCCGACGACGGCCGACACGGCATCATTGAGGTCACACCGGTCACCGCCGCCGCCGACACTCTCGGCGCCGGGGATATTTTGCACGGCGCGTTCTGCGCCTCTTACGTCCAGAGCCGCGATTTCGTCAACGCGCTCACCCGTGCCTCAGAGGTGTCGACGTTGTCGTGCCGCACCTTCGGTACGCGGAACTGGGCTACAGCACTCAGCTGATCACAACGTAGTTCCCGCCAGTCTCGCGCAACACGATGTCAGCGCGATCCCGCGTGCCCGCGATCAGACGGGCGTTCGGCATATCGCTGTCGGCAATCTTGACCTGCGCCTGTTCAATCGTTCTGCCGCCCTGGAGATGACGGACGGTCAATCTCTGCTCGATAACGTCGTCGGCGGCGTCGAGGTACCACACCTCATCGAGCTGAGCGCGGACCTCGGCCCAACCAGGCTGTTCGAGCAGCAGGTAGTTGCCCTCCACGACCGCCAGTTGCTGCGCGGCGAACACTATGGCATCGGGCACGGGATCATGCAGGTCGCGATCGTAGAGCGGCCACGGTATACGCCGCCCAAGTGGAGCTTCACGCAGCACTTTCAGACGCGCAACGAACCCCGCGACGTCGAAGGTGTGCGGTTCGCCTTTGAGATGGAGGGCCCCGACCGCGTCCAGTTCGGCGGAGGTCTTGTGGAAACCGTCCATCGGGGCGATCTCCGCAGGCACAGCGTGCCCAGCCCGGACTGTGGCGGCCAGATTCTGCGACAACGTCGACTTGCCTGCTGCAGGAGGCCCAGCGATTCCGAGCACGTGCCGCCGACCCTGTGGAATGCGGGCCGCCACATTCGCCGCCAGCTCGGCCACAGACACTTCAGAACCTGCACGCATCCCGGAATTCCTTGCACGAGAATCAAGCCAGTGCAACCACGTTAGCAAGCCCAAGAGGCCCCGCCGGGCGTCGATGATACCGATCCGGGGTTCCGCCAACTGCACGGGAAGTAAAGAGACTTCCCGCACCGGCGAATGTTTACCGCGCGCTGGCCGTCTGCTGGGCACGCTCAACCGGTCAGTCGCTGCACCTGGTCCCCTCAGATCGGCTCTGCGGGAGCGCCGGGCTCGGGTTGAAGGTGATCCGGGCAGCGACACCGCCGAGGGCCGCGAGCCAACCGGCGAAAATCATGCACCAATCAGCCCGGCGCCGGAGCGGAGGCTCAAAACTATGACGGATCCGCTACGGCACCGTCCAATCATTCTGAGATTCCGACACGTTTTCTGAGCTCCTACACGACGCCTCAAGGACGGGAGACACTACTAGGCGGCGCGCAGATCGAATTCCTGCGCCTTGGCGCCTGCGATGAACGCGGCCCATTCGGTGGGCGTGAAGACCATGGCGGGCGCTTCGGTGTCAGAATCGCGTAGGACGATGTAGCCGTCTGTGCGCTGTTCGATTTCGGGGAGGCCGTCGCCGAGTGGGTGGCCGCTGTGTGCCTTCACGTGGTCGAGGAAGCGTGGCCAGAGGGTGCTATCGATGGCGATGATGGGTTGGGCTTCGGGATCGTTGGCGGGATCTCGGAGGTATTTGCTGTCGCGTATGAAGACCGTCTGGCTTCCGAAGGCAACCTGGACGCATTGGCCGCCGTTGGTTCCGCTGTAGCTCGAGGTCCGCCAGTGCAGGCGGTCCTGGGAAGTCATTCCGTTCTCCTACGCTTGTTCGAGGCGATCTCTGCGCCCGCGGATGATGTGGGCGGACTCCTCGACTGGCAGGGCCAGGGAGAGAAGTCGATCTGCAATCATTTTATACATCGCGACCTGCTCTCGATCCTGCACGTACAGGGCGCCTGTCTGGTACTCGATGTAGCCGAGGCTCAGCGCGGTGTCGAAGTGGAGCAGGGTGAAGTCGCCGTCGAGACCGGCGTGCACTGGGGTACTCGTCGGCATCACGCGGAGTTCGACATTGTCGCGGTCCATCAGGTCGAGGAGGTGGCCGAGCTGTTCCGCCATGACTTCGGGGCCGCCGACGAGCCGGTCGAGGGTGTGTTCCTCGATGACGGACTGCAGGTATAACGGGTTATCCTCGCTGGTCAACCGCTGGCGGGCCATCCGTGCTCGGATGGTTTGGGGTAGGTCCAGTGGGGCGATCTGCAGGCCCCCGCTGAGCAGGGCGGTGGCGTAGCCCTCGGTCTGGAGCTGGCCGGTAAGGGTCATCGCCTGGTAAGTGAATTGGCTCGTCGCCAGCTCTTCGAGTCCGATGAACGTTTTGAACCAGCCGGGCAGGACTTCGCTGAACGGCGCCCACCACGTGCTCTGATCGGCTCGGCCGGCCAGTGACGTGATCCGATCAATCTGATCGACCT
Source organism: Nocardia sp. NPDC002869 (assembly GCF_046764065.1). Lineage (NCBI taxonomy): Bacteria > Bacillati > Actinomycetota > Actinomycetes > Mycobacteriales > Nocardiaceae > Nocardia > Nocardia sp. NPDC002869. Next base: position 31,403 of record NZ_JBKOOL010000010.1, on the reverse strand, counting down.
CTGCCCCGTAGAGACGCATGAGGGTGGCGGTTTCGTCGGGTTGCTGCTGGTACTTGCCGTTCTCCATGTTGTTGATCTTCGGCTGGGTGCAGCCGAGTTCTTTGGCGGCTTCGGCCTGGCTGACCCCGGCACGCACTCTGGCGGATCGCAGCTCGTGACCGATCAAGAAGCGCAGTGCTGACGGATCTGATCGGCTCACGGTCACTGTGTGGTCCTCCTGCGGTTCAGGGTCGTGCGACTCAGTATCCACCACATCCACAAGCGTACTCATAATGAACTTAATAAGCGCTTGTATCAGCTTATATATTTGCTTATCGTCGATGCAGGTTGGTATGTACCGCCACACGACGACCGGGAGCAGTGATCAACATGACGGTTCTGGAGGAGTCACAACATCTCGTCAGCGACCGCACACCGCACCACGCGCGCAGCACAGGCGACGGCGGATGGGTAGTGAGTTATCTACCCGGGCGAACCTTGACACGCGATCAAGCCGAAGCGGCGCTACTTGCCCTCGAAGACATGGCGGCCCTGCAGGCGCACGTCGGGCTGCTGGGGCTGACCGTGTTGGAAGCCATGGGCATGGCCGCCATGGAGTGCCCGTGGCCGCCGCCCCGTAAGGAAGGGTTCGTTGCGCGGGCGCTGGCCTGGGCAGGGGTGTCGCGGTGATCGCGCGGCGGGCGTGGTCGATCGCGAACACGACCGTGGCATTCAGCGCGGTCGCGGCCCGCGGCCAACGCAGGGTCGTCCCGATACAACCGGTCCCCGGGTCTCCGTTGGGTGTGGTCAAAGGCGGGCTTCACCGGAAGGACAAATCCTGATGTTCGAGAACTGCCACACGCCCTTCGAGGTGGCCCACATCTACCGGGGGATGGGATTTCCGGTCTCCTGCACATTCGGCCGGGTCGCGGTAACCGCGTCCAGATCGCTGGGTGCGGTGGTGATGCCGCCGGACCTGGGCACTCTGGTCCGTCACGAACTCGAACACGACCGCAGCCTCATTGCGCCGGTATTCACCTATCAGCGACCGCGCCGCGACTGGGTGTTCCTCGTTGGCCCCGGCACAGGCGGCGCGCTCGGCGCCACCGCGAGTGCCGCACTGCACCGCGCAGGGGTACGAGTTCTGACCGCGGGACAGAGGGTGTGGCTGCCGATGACCGACCAACCCCTCACCTGGTATTGGGTCTGGCCCCCGACCACCGCACAAGCGCTGCCCGCACGGTCGGCCGTGCTTGCCACTGCCCGCCGCCAGCTACTGACGTCACGGAGGTGACCCGATGCACGCCAGCACCGGCACCCCACGACCCGTCCGTATCACCGACTCGTCGGAATCGTTGTTCCCGACCGGCGAGGCACTGCTGTCGGCCATCCGAGGTCATCACGTCGGCCCTCACCCCCTCGCACCGATCGCCTACCGGTTCGGGCAACTGCAACAGCAGCGTCTTCATCGCCCCGCCTGCCTGGCATGCCCACACCGCACCGAACTGTTGATGCAGGCCGATCTCTGGGTGACCGAGAATGCGCCGCCGCCACATCCGAACGCGACCCTGCACTTCGAATCCCTGGGCACTGTGATCGATCGGCTCGCTGCCCAGCAGGTTCGTGCGTACCACCTGCTGATGAGCGCCGAACCGTCCAGCCCGTTCGTACACGCCGCGTGGTACCGCCTCGCCGAACTGGTCGACGACTACAGCGACCTGACCACCGCAGTTGCCCACCGAGCACGACGCCTCCCCGACACATCCTGCCCGTGATCGAACCCGGGCGGCTACCGACGCCCGCGCTGGAAGGAGCCTCGCAATTTCCATCCCCGGCCCACCCACGACCAGCCACCAGGCCTCGCCACCCGTCGTAGCAGGCGATGAGCTGATGATCCTCGATACCGATATCGGGTGGCACCCAGCAGGTCTCGTAGCGTTGGTGATCGCGGCACGTGTGGCGCCGAATCTGGTCGTGGTCACCGCCGACGAAACTCGTGGCCGACGCGCGCAGCTGGCCCGCCACACTCTGGATATGATCGACCGGCCCGATGTCCGAGTGATCGCCGGGTTCGACCTGGGCGGCGAAGACCGGTTCCTCCTCGACAACGACGAACCTCCCCCGGCGTTCGGTGAAGATTTCCTCGAACGTATCCGTGGTCTCGATCATATGATCGCTGCCATTGTCGAACTCTGCGAATCCGCCCGCCTGATCCGGTGGGCGGGGTTGGGCCCGATGTCCAACCTCACCGCTATCATCTCCCGCCTACCAGAGATCACCGACCAGGTGATGGTCACCCAACTGGGCGGGCCGCCGGGCGGTCACCGGGGCAAGACGCCCGTGCCGGAGAGCTTCCGCGTTGATCCGACATCTGCCGGGCTTGCCCTGCGCGCGCTGCACACGCCGCGTCTGGTGCTCGGCGACCACACCGATTGCGACGCCCTCTGCATCCCTCCAAACTTCCCACTCCTGCGAGCGCTCAAACGCCCCACCGCACCGCCGTGGGCACATCTACTGGCGACCCACCTACGGGCATGGCCCGCCCGCGAACCCATAGCCTGGATGAGGCATGCCCTGGTCCTCAGCGCCGCGCTCGGACTGCCCTTCGTGGCCTTCCACACCGAACGAATCGAGATACACCCCGACGCTCATCTGGCCCGCGCACGCCACGGACGACCGATGCAGATATCGAGCACTGTCGACCATTCCGCGTTCCAGAGCTGGACGTACGATGCGCTGCGCGTATGAATACGCGCGCTGGTCTACTCGCGGATCCGACCGGTTCAAGCCTCGACATCGGGCGCGCGGTCACCAAGGCCCAGCCCGCGGAGTAAGGAAGCGGTGGTGGCGTCGCGGTAACGGTAGGCGATGCCGGAGATGTTACGTACGGCACGATCGAGGAATCCGGGTTCCTGGGTTTTGGCGAGGCGCTCGGTGAGGGGCACACCGTGGTTCAGGATCACCGAGTGCAGTTCGTCGGTGTCGGTGATGACCTTTTCACAGATCGGGCGTCGTTCCTGCTCGTAGGTGTCCAGGAGTGCGGGGCCGACAGCGCGCGTGGCGACAGCGGCCAGTTTCCAGCCGAGGTTGACCGCGTCCTGGATCGCAACGTTCATACCCTGGCCGCCGACGGGAGCCTGCAGATGCGCGGCATCACCACACAGCAGTATCGGGCCTTTACGGTAGGTGGCGCTGAGATGGCGGCTGACCTGGAACACGCTGGTCCACTGTGGGTCCTCAAGGATTACCGTTCCGTCGAAGTGCTGGTCGAGGATCTTTTGGAAAGCTTCCGGTGAGGTGTCGACGCTGTCGGTGTCACCGGCGCCGCTGACCAGGACTCGCCAGGTCCCGTTCGGCAGTTGGGTGGTCAGCAGCATGTGGTCGGCACCGATGTCGTAGCAGACGCGGCCGGCCTCGCCGGGGCGGCCGGTCAAGGATGCGTCGGTCATCCACATCACCGAGCCGTGGTCGCGGGTGCCGGGAAACCCGGCGCCTATGAGGCGCCGGACGACGCTGTGGGCGCCGTCGCAGCCGATGAGCCAATCGGGTTGCACGGTTTCGGTGCGCTGGTCGGCGATGTCGAACAGGGTGGCGGCTACCGCACCGTCCTCGACGGTGACGGCGCGGAGTTCGGTGTGCCAGTCGATGACTCCACCGAGTCGCAGGAAGTGCTCGCGCAGGATCTGTTCGGTGTCGGTCTGGCTGATGATCCGGAAGCAGGGGTATTTGCTGTCGAGGGTGGTGAAATCCAGCCGGACGACCTGCCTGGCGTCGCGGAAGCGGTAGTCCATCGATATCCCGCGTAGTCCCTGCTCCAGGAACGGGTCGACGATCCCCATCATCTCGAAGAGCTCCAGAGTCCGCGCGTGCACGGTGAAGGCCCGTGACGTGGTGACGGGGGCGTGCAGTGCCTCGATCACACGGCACGGCACGCCGCGGCGCAGCAGTTCGATACCGAGAGTGAGACCGGCGGGACCGGCCCCGGCGATGAGGACGGACCCGGCCGGTGCGGCGATACGAAACATAACATGCCTTCCTAGGTGTTGTGGCGCATCAGCCTGGAGCCAGGGATGCGCGCGGGAAATACGGGAGAACACGAACCGCGACCGTCACGCCAGAGTGAGAGGGGAAAGCCGTAGCGCGGCGTGAGGTCAGGTTCGCCAACACGATGGGTCGGGCGGTGGTGAGAGCGCCATGCACCGCACGACGCCCGTCAGGTTTTATTTGTGCAGTTAAGCGGCATATCTATATCGGCTGTGACATCGTTGTCGGACCACAGCGGTGCCGCCCATTCCCGGCCGAACGCGCCGTCGGCGTAAATGAGGGAGGCGTACCGGTCGGCATCACGTTCCAAGACAGGTAATTCGCTAGGTTCACCTGCGCCGATTCGGTCAGCGTTTCAACCGTCGGGTGGGTTGTGATCGTGGCAGAGCCTCCGTTGCATACTGTGCGACGGCATGTTCGGCTGAGAGTCGGGAGAAGATTTCGGTGCGCTCTCGGTGAGACTCCAAGGACGGCAACGATTTCTGTCGAATGCCACGCAGAAACAGCCCTTCATGAGGGCGCTCAATAGGTCAGAAGAAAGGAACGCTTCAGTCCCCGATTTTTCAGAAGAAAATGCTATCCAGTAGATCGGGTATCACTGACGAGTGAACCATATGAATGACAGGACGATTCCCGCTGACCACGGAACCACCGAAGGCCCGCGTGAGAGAGTCGACAACGTGGGGTCCAACTAGATCAGAATAATGTTCGGATCCATCGATCACCTCTCCGGTATTGGATTGACGCCCCTATCCAAACCCTAAACAACCTCAAAGGGAAGGGTTTACGGGCACCGATTTTGCGTTAATGCATAATTTCCCACCTCGGACACAGATGATGTGCTGCACGAATACCGGGAAGGACAAAGTTTTGCGTGAAGCGGAAGAGATCGGGCGCTGAGCAGTACGCCCCGCGGGCGACTGATGCCGCAATAACACTGACGACTGCGCCGCGTTCCTCACCTGGATACGCAAGAGCTGCGAATCTGAACCCGCAGCGCCAACTCGCAGCGGGATCGCCGAAACGACTCGGAAAGAATCAGCGGTCGGCGAGCCGACCGCGCGCTTCGCTCGGTGAGCCGTTCCACGGTGGTGGCGATCGCTTCGCTCTCCCTGTCCTCGGTATCGAATCCGTGGTCTGAGCTCGCAATCGTTGCCAGCTCGGTCGCCGGGCGCGCCCTGGCTGTTTCTGCGGCGAGGCGGTAGGAGACGGCTGTGTCGCGGTCCCCGTGCACAATCAACCGCGGGGACGTCGGCCTGAAGGAACTGGTCGAGCGGACGGTAGTGCTCGAACTCGGTGAACAGGACCTGCCCGAGTTCGAACTCGACATCGACGAGGAGTACCCCGTGCTCGGCCAGCCGGCGGCGCTGCGGCGGTCCGAAGTTCCCTTTGCCCCAGTCAAGCTCGGGCTCGACAAACGTGTGGTGCACGTCGAGAACCGGGTTCCACAACACCAGACGGTCCGGACTCGCAGCGAGCCACGGCAGCAGCAACGCGGTCGGTACCGCACCGAAACTGACAGCCACCACCGACAACGGCCCCGCAAACCGGTTCTGCGTGTATTCCCCCGCAGCCTGCGGGTCCAGGCACTCCCTGCAATCGTCACATTCCGCGACGCGCCGCCGCTGGTTCCGTGGCCGCCTCCGCACAACATGAACCCACTGTCGCCAGTCGGTCGGCCAGGCAGACGAACATCATGGCGCCCTCGTCTTTGTCCACAGTGATCCCATGGACCAGCACCACGCGCACCACGCGCACCACGACCCGCGTTCGTCGACGCAGCGTGCGCAGCAGCGTCGAGCACCACGCCGTCCGCCGCGGTCAGCGTCACGTTCTCCATTACCACCCCTCTGATCAGTCAGTCGGCCACCAGCCACTCGCGTCGCATAAGGCACGGCCCTCATCAATCCAAGCTCGCCGGGCCACGACCAGCGGCCCGGACTCTCCGAACCCGAATAGCAGCTGTTCGGCGCCGACCGCAGCGCAGTCGCTGTGGCTATCTCCAGCCGACTCGCCGCTGTAGCCACGCGATCGCCGCGCGGCCGGCTTCTATTCGATGTCGACGCAGAGCTGGCGACTGTGCCCCGGGGGACCGGTGGCTCTCCCGGGTCCAGTATCCGGCCAGTGCGCACACCATGGCGGTGATCGCGGCGGGATCGATGTCGCGGGTGAGGGGGTGCGACGCCAGGATCGGTTCGGGGTCGACCCCGTGTTGGGTCAATGCGGGGGCCAGGAACACCAGGTCCACCCAGGCTGCGCCCACGCACGGCCACGACCAGTCGACGACCATGACCGTGCCATCCGGGCGCAGCAGCATATTGTCCGCGCGGAGATCGGTATGCAACAGCGTCTCGCCCACCGCGGCAGCCTCCCATCGCGACTCGAGGATTGCCAGCCGATCCAGATTCCGGCGCGCCCAACCGTCCATGTCGCCGGGCGGGCCATCCTCGGCGCACGCCCGCCAGCTCGAAAGTTTCGGGCGGTACTCGGTGGCCAGGGTCGGGACCCCTGCCAGTGGGTTCGGGGTCAGCGTCCGTGCCAGGTCCTCGATCACAGCGAGGACCGCCGTTAGTTCCGCCGGCGGATCGAAGCGAGGATGCCTGCCTGCGATGTCGTCGAATACCAGGACGAGCCACCCGTCGGTCTCCAGGGTGAACCGCAGTGCCGGGGCCGCGATCTGCGGTGGCAATTGCGCCGCGGTTTCGGCCTCGACGCGGTATCGGTGGGCGAACCCTTCCTGGGTAGGGATGGCCTTGGCGAACACGGTGCGACCGTCGACCAAGACCAGCCGGGAAGCCATTCCGCGGCTGAACCCTCCCGGCTGGGTCGATGCCGAACGCACTCGTGCACCCAACCGTTCCTCGATCTCGGCGCGCACCGCCACCGGTACACCGCTCCACCGGATCCGGGACACCGGGGCTTCGATCTCGGTCATTGGATCATCGTGCAGCGTCCAGACCGGCCTCACCATCGAATTTCATCCCTGAGACTGGAGGCTCGGAGCCGACGGCAGATCCTTCGGGTTGGCCGCCGCCGGCCAATTCGTGTTCGATGTCGTGGTAGATCCGGTCGACTATGGCATCAAGGGCCCAGGTGGCGTCGATGCGGGTCTCGTCGGCGAATGGCAGCGGCTGCCATCCGTGGTACCAGTCGGCCATCTGCTCCGGTGGAATCGGCGCGGCTTGAGGCCGCCCGGCGTGCCGGATCAGGGTTTCAGCGAAGGTGAGATCGAAACTGTACAACAGGGGCCGGCCCGCCGAAGTGACGAGCCGTTCCAGCATGGGCCCGTAACGGTTGGCATCGAGAATGCCCTCCACGATCACCACCATCCCCCGAGCCAGACATGACCTGGCGATCTGCTCGATGAGATCGATATTGAACCCCCCGGGCTCGTCGAACCCGCGGAGCACGTTGCGCCGCACGGTGTCCTGCGAGACCACTGCACAGCGGCTATGGTCGAAACGCCGCTGAACCGCCACGGCAGTCGAGGACTTCCCCGAAGCAGAATTCCCGCGGATCACCACCAGCACACCCCTACCCCCAGAGCCCGCCCCACCCTGGTAAGTGGTGGCCACGCCTGCCGTGTCGTTGACCAAAGTCACGTAGACCAGTTGCGGGATCCGCTGTATCAACTCCCGGTACAAGGTCTGAGCAACGCGCTCGAAAGTCGGCCTGTGCTCGAACAACTCAGTCCAAATTTCGGCCGACAAGCGGCTCGCGTACTCGTCGAGAACCTCGTCGAGCAGATCGGTATCGACAAACCGGCTAGGAGCGTCGAGCTGGTCGTCGGCGAACGAGAAACCCACCCGCATCGTGACCGAAGCCACTGTGATCGGCGCCAGCCCCTGAGCCTGCCGCACCGGTGAAGACAGTCCCTGCCTCACCTCGATGCGGCGGCTCATCTCCACGCTGAACACCCGAAACACCCTATCCAATGACCGAGCATCCCCACCGCGGATTCGCCGTCTGCCCGGCCCCGAGGGCGCCAAACGGAGCCCCACGGCCGCGACCCGATCGAGAATGTCTCGGCTTTTAATCTAGTCCTGTCGAGAACATCCCCGCGGCTTACCAGCGGCTACCGCGACCGGGCGGTCCGATGACGATGTCCCGGGGATCCTGCTCCATGGTGCAGATCTCGAAACTGCCGTCTCGATCGACCCGCCGGTCGATTTCCTCGCCTTCCGAGCTGAAGTACAACTTCATCAGGTTTACTGATGTCGACCACTTCCACTGCGCCATCTCTTCGACGATCACTTCGACTTGGCTACAACCCGTGCAGTCCTCGAAGTAGGACTCGTCACCATTGACATCATCGTAGGCTTCAGCGTGGGCTTCACATGGCTCGAATTCGGTCCGGTATAGGTGCCCCAGTGACCAGAGGTTCGCCTCAGGTGGCCAATCGAGTTCAATCCAATGCCCCGGTTCAAGGCCAAAGGCGTCGATCCAGCCCTCCATCGCTGCCTTCTTATCTGCGTCTGTCCACGAGACGTCAGGAGGGAGGGCGAGGTCCTCGATCGTATCCAGTCCGTGATAATCCCATGGGTCATCGACCCGTTCGGTTTCCAATCCAGCTGCTGCAGCCCGCTTCAGCCACGTCTGAGCGCTCCCGGCACCGGTGTATATCAGTTCGGGGTCAACCGGCGGCGTGATCTCGGAGACCAGATATGCCCATTTGTGCCGATGTTCGTGCACTGCACGCACTGGGAGCCGAGCGACGATCTCACGTTCGATCACCTGGTCCTCCGCTGCCTCATGCAATGCCAGCATATTCTGGACTGCCTCGACACCGTGTAGCGTTCCCGGGCGCCTATCCTCAACCAGCCGATCCCACTCCTCCCCTGCGATGCGTTCCTGTTCCCGTTCCAGCTCTCGCACCCGATCTCTCAACGACGCCTCGTCGTTGAGGTTCGGATCGTGGAGATACTTTTGCTGCACCGTCTGCAATGCGCGAAACAACCTATCGGACAACGATTTCCCTTACGCGCCTCGCCCAATGTGGTTCAGCAACGATACAGGTCTCCAGCGCCTGGGACCTCAACCTCCACACCAGGACGTACTCCACCGAACGCGTCGCGAGCACCACCACATCCGCTCGCGGCCACGAAAAACCTTCTCTTCCCGCCCCCGGCAATCGGCGGCGGTCCGCCGCAGAACTCATTCCTCCGCGTCAGGTGCCCATGAGCACGGGCCGCCTTCTCAGGTCTGGCCCGTGCCATGCCACGGAAGCGCCATCCACCACGGCCGATGTGATGCTCAATCACATCAATGCTGACAGCATCGAAATCTTCCCACAGACAGATCAATCGGACTTCGCCAACCAGTGCGCTCGGCGTCGGACTCGGCCGCCGTGAACTGTGCCCTCACGGAATCTCCGACGACAACGGCGGCTGCGGAGCCGAGCAGGCCGGTGACACCTCCCAAACCTCAGAGTCGGAGCCCGGCCACACGACTTCGCTTCACGCCGCAACCTGCGTGTCTCAGTGACAGACGCCCTGATCAAGTGACAGGTGGTGCGGTCAGACACAGGCGTCACCCAGTCGCGGCACAACCACCACAAACCTGCATAATCGAACGCATGTGCGAATCGACGCGGCCCTACGTGCGCACCGGGCAGTGGACCGAGCCGTCGCCCCAACTCTGCCCAGCCCGGACACCGGTTAGGCTGCGGGCGCGCCCTCGTCACCGTGATCCCGTGTCGTCGGATCGGCGGACACCACCGTGTCCATACCTGCCTCGCCTGTGGTGCGAATACCTACAGCCCCCCCGCTCACAACGACTGCGAGCACTGAATTATCGGCCGATTGGCGGATGCACGCCCCAATAGTGGCGGATCAGAACAAGATTCGCCGATGCCGCCAACCGCCCGCGACCCAAGCCAAGTCCCCATTTCCGCACCGATCAGTTAGGTGACCACCACTACAACGGATATCGCGTGCGCCGACTACCACCGTGAGCGCCGTCCAGTGATTAGCACGATGAATAAAGGCACCTTGATGCCGCTCACCGTCCCCGCCCACCGCGCGGCGTCCGACTAGGCACCCTCCCGGTGCGATGGCTCGGCGCGTGCCAAGAGCCGGTCTGCGATGTGCGCCGCTCCTTCAGTATCATCGTGCGCGAGGAGGATGCGCTTCAAGCCACTGCGCAGGTGGGCGCGCCCCTGATCACGCACATGCCAGTCAAGCGTCGCCTCCGCTGCGATGAATTCTTCTGCTTCGCGCAGCAGCGGCTCAAAGTCAGTGAACTCTGTCGGAACCGAGTAGCCCTTAGCTTTTCCCGGTCCGTCGTACTGTGCTTCGAGCGCGTCAGGTGTCGTACTTTCGACAATGCCGGCCAGCGACAGCTGAGTCGAAGCCCGCCTCACGGGCGTCGCGAACTGGCGAAGCGACCGATCCTCCTCGTCAAGGCCAGCTATCGCGTAAACCGCCGAGCGGCCGAGGAAGCCGCTCCGTGCCGCCGCCTCCCGGATCACACGGACGCGACTCTCGTACCCCTCGCTCTCAAGTGTCGTGATGAGCGCCACGTACGCATCAAGCGTCCATTCTGGTCGCGATTCGCCCAACAGCTTCTCGGACTCTGCGAGCGTTGCGTCCGACACATCGGACAGGCCTGATTCCTCTGCGAGCTTCAACAGATCACGCGTAGTCGCCAGCCAAACCCCCGAACCGCCTGCATTAATGACGTCGTCGATCAGGATTTCGTGGGGCCCAACGCGGAGACCGTGCTGCTCGAACACCCAGTCGCCCTTGGCCACGTCGTCGCTGACCACGAGGAGTGGGCGGTCTTTCAGCGTCGGTTCACGCAGGACCTCTGCCCACCAGAGGTAGTCACCGCCTGCTTCGTCCCTGAAGCCTGGCGCGAGCTTCTCCTCGCGACGGCGTTTCGCCTCCTTCGCATCCGCCTGCCGGATATCGTCGGTTGGGGCGTCAGCAACCCGACCATCGAGAGCTGTTGACAGCCTTTTAGTCCATTCATCAACCTGGCCGACCATGTTAGGAGCGGCAAGGTCGTACTGTTCCATCGCCCGCGACGTGGCATCCCGGAACTCCGAGATCACTCCATCAACTGAAGCTTCCAGGTGCTGCGAAACCTCCATCGACACCATTCGGCGGTCTCTGATACGCCCGACGAGTCCGCGCAGCTTGCCCCGGATCTCATCGACGTCGGCGGACGCCTCCTCCAGTTCTTTATGGCGCGCGGCAACCACGCCTACTCGGTTTCTGTTGTACTCGAGCGCAACCTGATGCGGAACGAAGCAGCGCTCACCGATGCTCTCGATAACCCCAAGCAACTCTTCTCGCGCAATCGAGGAGTAACGCAGCACGTTCAACAGCACATTCGTATCGAGTACGATCAACCCATGCTCGAAGGCGTGCCGAACATCTTCGGGTTCTGGCCGATAGAAGTGCCCGAAACCATCGGTCAGATTGCGTCCCATGCGGAGCCTCCACCCCTGATCAGTTCATGTTGTGCTTGTGTCGATGAACCGCAACACTTTGCGCGCCTCATCAGTCGGGCGATCCTGCCATCACCTCGGCCTGCCGGAGGATCAAGTCTGTAGCCGCGACCTCCTGGTCGGGCGGATAGCCGCGCCTCAGGAGCAAACGCTTGATGCGGGTTCGCATCTTCGCCCGGACGGTTTCCTTGACGTTCCAGTCGGTCTTTGCGTCGTTGCGGACGATTGCGGCGAGTTCGTGCGCAATCTGGCGCATGGTCTCGTCTTTCATCGCAACCTTGGCAGCAGCATTCGAGCATAGTGCGTCGTAGAAGGCGAGCTCGTTCTCAGTCAGGCCAGTCTCCTCGCCGCGCTCTCGCTGCGCCTTGATCTGCTTGGCGATCTCAACGATCTCAGCGACAACCTCTGCCGCGTCGATCGTGCGGTTCTGGTACCGGTTTAGCGCCTCGGACAGCATCTCCGAGAACTGCCGCCCTGCGGCGACGTTGCGCTTCTCGACGACCTTGACCTCCTGCGTGATCAGCCTGCGGATCATCTCAAGCTGTAGGTTCTTGTTCGCGGCGGTCTCGAACTGCCGGGCGAACGCATCGTCGATGAGCGAGATGTCCGGCTTGCCGATACCGGCTTCGTCGTAGATGTCAATGACGCCGGAGCCAGTCATGTGTTGGCTGACAATCTGGCGCACCGCCGTGTCCAGTGCGGCGTCCTCGTCGGCCGAGTCGCGGTCTGAGCCCTCGATCTTCGCGATGGACTGGCGCACGGCATCGAAGAACGCCACGTCGTCCAGAATCGTCTTCGCCTCGGCAGATGTCGGCACAAGGGCGTGCAGCTGCTTAAGTCGGCGCGTATGGGCCATGAACCGCTGCTTGAGGGTGTGCCCCTCCCCCTCGAACTCTCCGTGCTCGCCGCGAGAGGCGTCGTCGTGGTTGCGTTGAGACTCGAGGAGGTGGTCGACGGTCGCGGCCACGGCATGCAGGAACGCCTTATCACCGCCGGACTCGAGGATCGTGAGCCAGTCGATGCCATGCAGGAGGTCCGACACCACGCTGTGCTCCGCTAGCATTTCCGGGATGGCCGACCGCCGGACGTCGTCGCCGACGGCGCGGCTTTCCTTGTCGCGTTTTGTGTAGGTGTTCAGGGCGCTCTTCAAGTTCTCGGCGATGCCGATGTAATCGATGACGAGACCGGAGGGCTTGTCCTTGAATGTGCGGTTCACCCGGGTGATCGCCTGCATCAGGGATGCGCCCTGCATCGGCTTGTCGATGTACATGGTGTGCATCGGGGGCGAGTCGAAGCCAGTGAGCCACATGTCTCGGACGATGACGAGCTCCAGAGGGTCGTCAGCGTCGCTCGCTCGGGCCTTCATGGCGTTCCGGGCTTGCTTGTTACGGATGTGCGGCTGGAACTCCGCGGGATCGGTCGCGCTGCCGGTGATGACCGTCTTGATAACACCCTTGTCGTCGTCCTCGTCATGCCACTTCGGTCGCAGTTTCACGATCGCGTCGTACAAGTCGACCGCGATCCGCCGGGACATCGTCACGATCATTGCCTTGCCGAGCAGGACCTCGCGGCGCTGCTCCCAGTGCTCGACGATATCGGTAGCCACCTCGGCGATCCGTTTGTCGGAGCCGACGATCGCCTCGACCTTTGCCCACTTCGACTTCAGACGCTCATCGACGCCGTCGTCGGTCTCTTCGACGATGTCCTCGAACTCCTCGTCGATCTGCTCCTTGGCATCCTTGGGGAGCTCGATTCGGGCGAGGCGCGGCTCGTAGTAGACCTTGACCGTCGCGCCATCCTCCTGGGCGTCGGTCATGTCGTAGACGTCGATGTACTCGCCAAAGATCTCCGGCGTAGAGCGGTCGCGTCCGTCGATCGGCGTGCCTGTGAAGCCGATGAAGCTGGCGCGCGGCACTGCATCTCTGAGGTGCCGGGCGAAACCGTCGATGACGTCATAGTTTGACCGGTGGGCCTCGTCGACCATCACCACGATGTTGCGACGGTCCGACAACAGCGGGAACTTCCGCCCAGCCTCCTTGTCAGCTTTGGAGAGCCCGAATTTCTGGATAGTGGTGAAGATGATCCCGCCGGACTCTCGGCCTGCCAGGAGTTCCTTCAGGTGCGCCCGCGAGTCGGCCTGGACCGGTGCCTCGGGTAGTGGCGACCCCACTTTCGACGACGCGAAGGTCTCGTCGAGCAGCTGGTCGTCGAGGTCGTTGCGGTCGGTAAGTACCACGACCGTCGGGTTTTCCATGCCGGGATCGCGCATGACCTTGCCGGTGTAGTACGCCATCTCCAGTGACTTGCCGGAACCCTGCGTATGCCACACGACACCGATACGCCCGTCCCCGCCGACTGCACGCAGCGTCTGGTCGACCGCCTTCTTAACCGCCCAGTACTGGTGGTACTTCGCCACGGACTTTCGGGTGTTCTCGCCGTCACCGTAGGTCGCGATGTAATTGCGACACAGGTCGAAGAACACGTCGGGCCTGAAGAGCCCATGGGTGAGAACCTCGAGCTGCGGGAGCTTGTAGCCGGCCGGATGCTTCGGGTCCTTCTCGGTGCCATCGATCGTCTTCCAAGGTGCCCAATGGTTCCACGGCGCGGAGAACGAACCCGCCTTGGCTGACAGGCCGTCCGAGACGACAGTGACCTGGTTCCACTTGAAGATGTCGGGGATCTGCGACCTGTAGGTCTGGGTCTGCCGGTACGCGCCCTTGACCGAGGCATATTCCTTGCCGGGACGCTTGAGCTCGAACAACGCCATCGGCAGACCATTGACGAAGAGGATAACGTCCGGCCGCCGCTCGTGCTTCGGCCCCTTGACCGTGAACTGGTTGACTGCGGCGAGATCGTTGTTCTCAAGGTCGCTCCAGTCGATCAGCCAGGCGCGGGCGTTCCGCAACGTCCCCCCGGCATCTCGATACTCGACGGGCACACCCTCGATCAGAAAGTTGTAAGCCCGCCAATTCTCGGACTCGACGAGCGGAGACTCGGCGCGTTTGATGGTGCTGATGACGTCGTTGACAGCATCTGGTGGGAGGTCGGGGTTGAGTCGGCGAACAGCGGAGGCGACTCTGGACTCGAGGATCGTGTCGCGGTAGTCCGTGCGCTCTGCGTGCGGCTCACCCGGTGCGATGTCGGGACCATGGACTACCATCCAGCCGAGTTCGGCGAGGTCATTCAGGACGATCTGTTCAAGGTCGCCCTCGGTCATCACGGCCATAAGGCCACCTCCAGCGCCTTGTCGACACGGATTTTGCCAGACATTAGGAGCGGAAGGAGTTCGTCACGCGTCCGGATAAGGTCGGCAATCTCGACTTGCAAAGCCGCGGCCTCGACCAGCAGCGGGGACACGTCTCGGTGGAGCCGTTCGCGGTCGGCGTCCGACGGCCAGACCACGGGGAGCGCCTTGAACCTCCCACGCGAAATCTCAAGGAACGTCGAGCCGTTGGCGTGGTTCAAATAGTCCGGAACGCGCGACATCATTTCTAACAGGACGTACGTGCGGTCAACCTCTGAGCGCGGCGTGACAACAATGAACCCCTGGTTCACCGCCGTTGGGACCTGCGCGAGTGCGAATACTCCAATCGTCGCGCGCGATGTCATTAGAATGGAGCCGATGGAATAAAGAGCCGACGAACAGGATGCAAGTCCAGCGTCCGTGATCTGGCGACTGGTGTCGAACAAGAACGGCGACGGCAGTGCCGTCATATCCTTCGGCGTCGCCCAGTGGACGTTGCCGCCCCAAAACTCGGGAACCTGGGTCTTCGGCGTGCCGCCGCCACCGACGTCAACGACATCGGCGTAGGTGAGCACCTCTGCAGCGGTCGGAACAAAGACCTTGAAGGATGCGCGCGCTGTCTCAACCAGTCGATCAATCAACTTCCGGTTCGTCTCGATAAGGTCGTCGAATGCGCCGAGGACCGAGGCGATCCGCTTCTGCTCGACGAGCGGCGGGAGGTCCACTGGGAGCGCCGACAAGATGTTCGTATTGAGATTCATCATCGTTGCCCCGACCGAGTGCCGGATCAGCCAGTCGTGGGTCGTCGGCGTCGAAAGCCAGTAAAATAACCAACGGTGGCAGATGTCGGGGCTCGGCCTAACGAGCAGGCATCCGGTCCCGCATAGCCACCCCTCCTCATGATCAGTGATCAGGGCGCATCGGGTGATGTCTCCACGGCGCGAGTAGACGACGTCACCCGGCTGCATCCTGTGTCGGCTAAGCCGGTCCACATCCTCGCCAGAGATTCGAGCAATACCCGATGGATTAATACGTCCGCCGACAAGATTCACCGGCATGACGACAGGAACGCCGACATCCGTGTAGTCCTCAGCATGAAGCTGACTACCGAACGGCCCTGTCTGAATCACTCCATTCCTACACAGATCCGAGAGCGTCGTCGACCGCCACTCACTCATCAGCCACCACCAGTGAATTCAACGCCGCGAGTACCGTTGACTGGAGCGCTTCCCGCTCCTTGAAGCCATCTCGGATGTTCGCCGACAGACGAGCGATCTTCCCGCCCAAAGGCTCGCCGTCGTCCTCTGCCGCTTCCGAACCGACGTAGCGACCCGGCGCAAGCACGTAGCCGTGGTCGGCGATCTCGTCAGTCTTGACAGCCTTGCAGAAGCCGGGGACGTCCTCGTACGGCTGGCCGTCGCTGGTCTCGGTGCCGCGCCAAGCGTGGTAAGCATCCGCAATCTTATTGACGTCATCGTCCGTGAAGGCCCGCACCGTGCGGGTCTCCATAAAGCCGATCTGACGGGCATCTATGAACAACGTCTCGCCGTTGCGCGGTCGGGTCTTAGCACCGTTCGGCACGCCCTTCTTGTTCTTCGTCAAGAACCAGAGGCAGACAGGGATACCGGTACCGAAGAAGAGCTGCGGCGGCATCGCAACGATGCACTCGACAAGGTCCTTCTCAACCAGAGCCTTTCGGATCTTGTCCTCACCGTTCTGCTCACTGGTCAAGGAGCCGTTCGCGAGAACAGTGGCCATCGTCCCGGTCGGGGAAAGGTGATGGAGCATGTGCTGAACCCAGGCAAAGTTCGCATTTTGGAGCGGCGGCACGCCATACTTCCAACGAGGGTCCTTGCGGAGCTTCTCGCCGCGCCACTCGTCGTCGTTGAACGGCGGATTCGCGAGCACGAAGTCGGCGCGCAGGTCGGGGTGCTTGTCGGAGTGAAAGGAATCGCCCCACTCGCTGCCGAGGTTCGCTTCGATGCCACGCAGCGCAAGGTTCATCTTCGCAAGTCGCCACGTGGTCGGGACAGACTCTTGGCCGTACACGGAAATGTCAGCGTGCGTGCCTCCGTGCGCCCGGACGAACTTATCGGCCTGCACGAACATGCCTCCCGATCCACACGCAGGGTCGAAGACCCGACCATGGTACGGCTGAAGCATTTCGACGAGCAGCTGCACCACAGAGCGCGGGGTATAATACTGGCCGCCGCGTTTACCCTCGCCGCCGGCGAACTTCCCGAGAAAGTACTCGTAAACCCGGCCAAGAACATCGAGGTCCTTGTGCTCCTCGGCCGCAAGGTCGGATCGAGAGAAGACGTCGATGAGACCGCCGAGCATCTCCGGCGTGAGTTCCTGCCGGGAGAAGTTCTTCGGCAGGACGCCCTTCAGGCTCGGGTTCTCGCGCTCGATGGCCTCCATGGCCTTGTCGATGCGGCCGCCGATGTCCGGCTGCTTCCCTGCCTTGCGCAAGTCGGACCAGCGGTGGCCTTCGGGGATCCAGAAGACACCTTCGGCTGTGTACTCGTCTCGGTCCTCAAGGATCGACTGCTTCGCTTCCTCGGTCGGCATAAAGTAGTCCGACGATTCGTCATTCACGAGTCGGGCTAGCTCGTCGTAGCGGACCATGAACGTGTCCGAGACGTACTTGAGGAAGATGAGACCGAGCACAACGTGCTTGTACTCAGCGGCATCCATTGACGACCGCAGCGCGGTGGCTGCGCCCCACAGGGTCTCTTCCAGGCTCTGAGCCTGCTTCTTCTTCGGCGGCACGCTGCTATCCTGCCGTATACCCCCGATACCGGTGACACGATCCGCGAGGAGCCGGAACAACCCACCACCCGCACCCTTGACTTCGACTCCGGCACAGCGCCCGTCGTCGAAGATCGCGAAAAAAGATCCGCGCCTTCGCCGCGCGGCAGTGCCCGCCGACAGATACAAGCTCCTGGTCGATGCATACGTCGTTTGTCTACACCGGCATCGAACCAGTGCTCGGTCGACTCGGAGGGGTGCACTGTTCGCGCGACTGGTGATAGGGGCTGACAAGCACGCCCGCCGACTCGTCCTCGGGCAGTATCAGCGGCGGCATCAGGCGCCGGAAGCGAGCCGGTACCCGCAACAGATACCCAAGGCGCGCGTGTTCCCCATCTCCGCAGTGCCCCGCCGTGGGCACAGCGGAGATGGGACCCGATAGTATCGGTACCGGCGAACCGGGATCGCTAGATCGTGTACGAATCCACGATGACCAGGCGTTTTTCGGTTGCCCATGTTTTGTGTGTCCTGCCGAGGGCACGGACCTGCGACCGCCACGCTACTTCCACCGCGCCCGACCCCGGCGTGAACACAGATAACCACCGCAGCACCGGTCACCGCAGACAGAAGTAGCCGACAGAACAAACACCAAGATCTACAACCACCGTGCGCCACAGCAAGCCAGCGCTTGATCCTCTCGATCAACATCGTCTACCGTTCGATGTGATCGAACACACTGAATCGGTAAATCTGCCGCACTGAGTGATTCAAGTCCTACCCTGCGCCCAAAATCCTGACTCATCCGCCAACATCCGCACCCCCAGCCCCGAAAAGTGGGCTCCCACCGGCACCCTGCACCATGGCGGCCAGCTTGGCCGGCCCGGTGACGATGGCCGAGAACGAGAAGTGGGCATGATAAGCAGTCGATGTTTGGTGCGGCCCCACGGGGCTACGTGATCCTCGATCAGGGTTGGGATCTACGCGGCGGTGTTGTCAGACGGGAGGTTGTCGAAGTTGTTGCGCAACAGTTTTTCTCGACAGACGTCTCGCACCGCCGTAGCCTGGAGTCACAGGCCGCACGGCACCTACTCAAACCTTCACACCCACTCGGCGTTCATACCCATACAGATACTTCAGCCGGTCCAGGCTCTTTGAACTGAATTCAGCCGAACCCATTTTTTCTCGGATAGAGCGGCCCTCCGTAGCCTTCCCGCGTCTGCCGGAGGGCTCATCGTCTATTCGACAGGGGTGTCCGAGTGGGTTTCTCCGACCAGCTCACCGTCGCGCTCGATCTCTCGTGTGGGCAGTACGTCTGCGCGCCGACAGATCCCGCCGACCCGCACGTACACGACTTCAGGCGCAAAAGCCTCGCCGGTGACAGGTCGCTGGTATGCGCCGCCTGTTTCACCGAGTTCGGCAACGAAGTGCCCGTGGTGGTCCGCGCCCGCGTGGGCGGGCAGCGCCGACCGCACTTCGCCCATCCACCCGGGTTCGCGCCCGTCGGCGGCCGGCATCATCCTGAGACGCTGTGGCATCTGACCGGCAAGGCAGTGCTGGCCGAGTGGGCTCTCCGTCAGCCGGGTGTGGTCGAAGCCGATACCGAGGTGTGGTTGCCCCGGCGGGAACGCCGCGCCGATGTCCGCGTCGTATTCGCCGACCGCCGGGAAGTAGCTCTCGAAGTCCAAGGGGGGCCGCTGACTGATGCGGAGTGGAGCCAAAGGCATCACGACTACCGACGTAACGGAGTCGTCGATGTCTGGTTCTGGCATCCCACCAGCCGTCCGCACTGGATCGTGGTCAGCGATCCCGACTGCCGTCAACACCTGTGGACATTGGATCCCGCCCAGCAGTCCGCTTCCGTGATGATCGGGGCACCGCACCGAACCCTATGGCCAGAACCGCCGAGCGAGGATAATGCCACACACCAGGTGCCGCACCTGCCGCCGTGCGTCTACGACGAGTTGCTCGCGCATCCGTGCCGACTCGACGATCTCACCTTGACACCGCGCGGCCTCGCGATCCCCACCCAGCTGCACCAGTCATTGACCGACGCGCTACACCACGAACGCGAACTCCTGAGAACACGTCGACAGCATCGCCTCAACCAGCACGATCACCCCACTCCCGCGACCGACCCGGTGCACATTGATCCCTCCCGGACCGCCAGTCCTGTCCCGACTGTGGTCGGCACTACCGGACCCCCATCCATCGCCGACCCCGAGGCGCTCGCTCACCTGCGCTGGGTCCGGCTCCAGAACACGTTCGTGAAAAACGGCCATCTCCCGGCATACACCGACGCCCCTCAATTCCGGCGAACCCGGAATATTCGGCAACCGCTCACCTGCGTCAACTGCAGCCACACGCTCTCGCCAGACACCGCTCCTGGAGAAATCCCGAGCTGCCCCCCGGCGCCTCATAGCGGCAACTATCAGCCATCAGCAACCAGGCGACCTGCCGCTCCTCTACACGATCCAGCAACACCATCGAACAGTTCGCGAGCCGCGTCAGCGATCACAGGCGATCGGGCTCATATTCATCGGGTCAACCGGCAGAAAGGTCCGGACACCGACCAGCTGCTCCTGTTCTGACATGCGCTCATGGCGCCGTACGAGCGTAGGCAGCGTATGCATCGAACTCAGCACAGACGCCCACCTCCGACGCACCCTGTACCCGGCAACGGCCCGACGGCGATATGAAGAACGCCGGGGGTGGACGACCTCGACAACTCTTACAAGCTCCGGCGCAGGGCATCGATCGGGTGGGAGAGTTGACTACGTCGTCGAGCTTTGACCTGCGGTATCAAGCCACGCAACCATTGGTCGCTCGACAACGGCATTGCACCGAACCGGAGTGGCTCGTCGCCATAACGGGGGATCCAGTTGCCAGGGACAGCGGTACTGGCCTTCGCCTCTTTGATAGCTCGTCTCATAGTCAGCGGCACTGTGCGCGGTAGATGTTCGGGCATATTCAGCAGAAGTGGTGCCCGCACCGAACCGTCGGTCGCCGTCTTCGGAGTCCAGGTGCGACCGATGACTTGGCAATAGTCGCAAATTTCGAACATGACCCACTGGACTGATCGCCACTCGGGTCCGCCGGACAACCATATGAGTTTTTCGCCAGGCAGTAATCGGTCCTTGCCATTGATGAATGCGTTTTTGATCTTGCCCGCATGGTCGAGATGCGGTATTGGGTCGTCCAGGTTATGAGGACTGTCGTCGGTCATTCCTACGACGTGTTCCGGGTGACTTGCTCCCATCAGCTCCAACCGGTCCCCGTCGGAGTGCGCCTCCCAAACGTCGAGAATGTCCAGTTTGTTTTCAAGGAGCGCGTGGCCGTCGGGATAATACATAACGATCAGCAGTTGGCCGGCACGCATGGCGAGCGTAAGTCTGTCTCCGCACCAGATGTCGTGCACACGTTCAGCGGCCCAACGATCGATGCCTGCCGATCGCACCGCTGCCGCTTGAATACCGGCAATAGCCTCCGTGACCGAGACTCGGAAGTACTCTCGGTTGGGTGCTACCCGGTGGTTCCTGAGGATCTCGTGAGCTGCCGCTTCTACATTCTTCGGGTGGGAGGTCATCATCCCGTACTCGACGTCGAATGGAAGGGCCACGCCTGTTGACTGGAGCTCACCTGCGCGGTTGGCTATCAAGCGTTCGGTCATGCCGATCTTGACGAGGCCAGGCATCGTTGGATTACTCAGGGCGTATACGAAACCTGTTGAGTGGTTGAACAATTGCCCCCGATCATTTGATGGTGTATTTGGGAGGAGGTTACAGATGGCCACCGACATGTGCCCGGCCAGCTCAACTGCACGGTGGCGTTGTCCTCCTGCAGCCGGCGGGCGATGATGCGGCGTGGCGCCCGGTTCGGTTCGCGGTTCGGGTCCAGGTAGCGACGCAGGATTCAGCCCCGAGCTGGGCCACATGGCGGCCACGGTGCGCACTGAGACAGCGGTGCTGTCAGCCGCCGCTTCCAGCGCGATCCTGCGTGCCCACCACTTCCTGGTCCTGCGTAGATGCTCGATTCGGGTGGACCGACGGCTACACGTTATCGATACCGCCGTTGTCGACGTCGTCGGCCAGTAGCGCAACAAGATGAAAGAACAGCTTCTCACCGACTTCTGGCGCGAGATCGTGATGTCCGGTTGCCGCTGCGGCGAGGACCGCCAGAGCAGCAGCTCGTGGCGTCAGCAGCTCGGTCAACCGGTCATGAAGAACATCGTCGTTGCCGCACACTTCCCTGTAAACAGGACCATCGCGCCGGGCTTGAAGAACTCCGACGGCATCGGCATTGGTGTGTAGGACTGCCAGGTCAGTGACGCGAGCCACAGAGGCCTCAATGCTGCAACGAGTTCGCCGTAGGCCGGATCGAATTCCCGGCCGGCCGTGGTGAGCCCCGGGGGAAGCTCACTCCGAGGTGATCACCATGGGACCCACTACGAAAACACCTGCCCAGTCCTGAGCGGCAGGGGCTTTCGTGTGTCCGGAGCAGGGTGAACCGGACGGGTACGATCCTCGTCGGCCACCACCCGCGAACGCAACGACCATTGGTCGGCGGGTTGCCTCTGGACCAGGGGCGTGGATCCGGCAGGAAACCGATGCCCGGTGCTTACCGTGTCGCTCCCGGCGGGTTGTGGTTTTCGTCGCACGACCGGTTCGAGCTCGGCGATGCATGCATCGGTCCAAGGGAGGCGGCGGCCATGGTGGCTGAACGGTCAGCTCACCGCGTCCTGGCGCCCAGCGCCTGTTTATAGGGCGTCTGACGTGGGTGTAATTCGTTGTCAGGCATGATGTGACCCGTGGTCGCTGACCCACGACCTCGTGCCTCCGCCGGTGGCGGCTCTGCGAGGCGCCGGACCGGCCTATGAGTTGGTAGTGGATGCATTCTTGTCGATCTGCTGCATGCTGCAACTAGAGTCCAACCCTGATGGGTGGAGGGAAGCGGGCAGTTTGAGATCAACGAAACGTGCTGGTCGGCAACCTCGTTCGTACTTGGTGGATACTCACCCTGACATCGCAGCTCAGTACCATCCGCGATACAACACGATCGAGCTTAAGACCTTGGGCACCGGATCTAGCACTAAGGTTTGGTGGTACCACCGGGCCGGGGACGGGCGGATGCACGAATGGCCAGCCACCCCAGCACATCGAACTGCTGGCCGCGGCTGCGCGGTATGCGCAGGCAAGCGAGTCCAACCCGGGATCAACGACCTCGCAACCAGCCGTCTCGATATAGCCAAGGATTGGCATCCCACTCGAAATGATCTGACGCCAGAAATGGTATCCCCAGGCTCGGACAAAAAGGTATGGTGGCTCTGCCCTCAGGGCCACGAATATGAGAATTCCATCTCGAAACGAACGATAAGCGGGAGGGGTTGCGCTATATGTGCTGGGCAGACGGTACTGAAGGGCCATAATGATCTCGCGACACTGGACCCCGTCCTCGCTGCCGACTGGCATCCTGATCTCAATGGCGAACTCACGGCGACCGACGTGACCGCCGGCACTGGACGCCTCATCTGGTGGCTCGGCAAGTGCGGACATCCGTACACCGCCACCGTCGATCAGCGTCGCCGTGGAAACGGATGCGCGGTCTGCGCTGGTCACCAAGTGCTACCAGGGGTGAACGACCTTTCCACGACTCATCCGGCGATCGCCGCAGAGTGGCATCCGAAGCTCAACATACCGGTCGCTTTCGACCGGGTCACCGCTGGATCCGAGTTGAAGGTATCTTGGCTGGGTTTATGTGGCCACACGTTCCAAGCCACAATCAACAGCCGTGCACTCGGAGGGACCGGTTGCGGCGTATGCCATGGAAGTCAAGTAGTCAGGGGCATCAATGATTTGGAAAGCCGTGCACCAGCAGTGGCGGCCCAGTGGCATCCAAAGCTGAACGCGATAGAACCCTCAGGCGTCTACTACGCGACGCAGACACAAGCTTGGTGGCAGTGCGATTTGGGACACGAATGGCGTGCAGTAGTTCGAACACGAGCGGTCCATCCACGAACCGGATGTCCAAAGTGTTCGGCCTCCGGACCGGAAAAGGAACTCTTCGCTGCCCTCAAGGAAATCTTCGATGAGGTAGAACACGACGCGCGCATACCTGTTCGATGGGGAGCGTTCAATAGCTCACGAGTCGATATCCGCGTGTGCTCCAATGGCCTCGACGTCCTGATCGAGTACGACGGTGCATACTGGCATCGAAACAAGATTGATAAAGACACCGCGAAGACACGGTCCTTGATCCAAGCCGGATACCACATTGTGCGAGTGAGAGAAGGCGATCTACCGGACCTAGCACTGGATAGTCCACGTCTGCTGCAGGTTCGCCGACAGTCATCGACCGCACTTTCTGAAACAGCAGCCTCGATCGCGGTGTGGATAGGTAGTCAAATCATGGCGCCGGGCGGGCGTAGGCAGCCTATGTATCGCACCCAGCACTGACGCCCAGCACCACCGACGCACTCCGATCCGCGGTGGAGCCGGGCCGGAGTGCGGGCGAGGGTATTGCAGCGGCGTCGCCACCCAATACTCTCGCCGTCATCCAGGTAGCCGCCGCCCACACGGAGACACCGTCTAGCGGGTCGTCTCGTTCAGATCGAGTTCGTGCGGACTCCGTAACGATCCGCAGATGTGTTTCGCTCTGGTCAGGGCTACATAGAGCACACAGTGTTCTGGCTCAAGTTCGCGTAGACCTTGAGCGAGCATGCCCTCCTGCTCGTGATTCAGCGCAAGCCCGATGCGGTTCCACTCGCGCCCCTTCGCTTGGTGGACGGTCAGTCCGGGGATGAGGTCCCGACGCTTCAGCCGGGCACGGAGAAGGTCGAGTTCACCTTCTCTGGTGGTCTCATCATTTGCCCTGCGGGGCCGCTTCCTTCCGGATTCCTCGGTTCGGACCCGAAGTCTTTCGAGAACCTCGCCTGCCGGTAGGTCTGCGACCAGCTCCTCCAGAGCTGGACGGAGGATCGCGTCGCGGAAATCCTCTAGGCCATCGTCGGCCATACCAAGGCGGATCAAGGCGTTGTTCCGACCGTACGCGGGCAACCCGATCCCTGATCCAGTCGCGATATCGAGCAGCAGGCAGAGGACCGCGTCGATTTCGCTGGTGAATCCTGATCGGAATGCCAGCGGCAAGATGTTGTCGCCGACTTTCCACAACTCGGCCCAGCGGCGTGCCAATGCGATGTCGACCGCGTCGCTCGTAATCGGCGGCAGGTCGACTGGTTTGCCGGCCCGGAGCCGGTCGGTGAGCTCCCGCATCTGCTCGGACTCGAAGCGGAACGACTTTGGCTGGTGGAAACTCGTGAACTCGTATTTGTCCAGAAGCTTGCTCTTGACCTTCGCAGGGGTGGCGCCGCGCCAGTCGTATAGCGCCTGCCAGGGGTCGCCGACGACGGTTATCCCGATCCCCAGCAGAGCTGCTCGGGAGGCTACGTGGAGGTCGAGTTCGTCAGCGTCGTAGATCTCGTCGACAACTATGTGGCGATAGTTCTTTACCATCCAGTCATCGATAGCGTCCTGGATCCCGTTCAAATCCAACGCGGCATGCAGAATATGTCTTACGTCGTCATGGCTGACGCAGCCATCCTCCAGGACTTTCCGATGATCACCCGCCTTGCCGAATCCGTAGGTCGGCCTTTTCGCGCGGATGCTGTTGCTGCAAACGGTCCCATCGAGTTTGCAGCTCGCGATCCGCAGCCAGCCTTTGACGGCGATCCACTGGTATCCAGGTTTGCTAGAGTAGTCGTCGATGACGTCGACCTCATGATGACCGCTCGACCACTTCAGGAGCCCGAGGCGGAGCAGGTGCTTCATCGTCCGGACGTGGAAGTCGTCGAAGGTGGTAACTAGGTTTGGGAACGCGAGCGCCGGGCGTCCCCATCGGGCAGCGATCCGGCTTCGGAGTTCCCCGACCGCCGTCCTATTGAAGCTGAGCCCAATTATTCCGCGCCGGCCGTCCGGGTTCTTGTAGTGCAGATAGCCGAACCGCTCCGCTGCCACGGTCGTCTTTCCGGACCCCGGCGCGGACAGAATGTTGACGAGTGGATCGTCCGCGGCGGCCGCCAGTACCTGCGTGTCCTTAAGCTTAATACCCATCAGAACAGCAGGTCGTTCTCGATCTGCTCGGCACCCACAGCGGCGAACTCGGTCCGCCCGACGCCCTCAGCGGGCGCAACGGCGCCCGACGCAAGGCCGGTCCCGGCGACCTCTGTAGCGGATACGGTCGCGGGCAAAGCGTGGTCGTTCCAGAGCCAGTCGAACAGCTCGATCAGTTGCGCCGGTACAACCGTGGTGTCCAGGTTATCCTCGACTTGGCCGGCCAGCTCGAACGCGAACTCCCCCTTGGCGCGCTTGTTGTTCTCCTTGCGGAAGAAGTCGTCGACGTTCGTGGCTGTCGGCACCTCACCAAGCTCCTTGTTGCACAATTTCAGTGCCTGCTCGATGAGGGTCTCATTGCCCGTGACGAGCGTCGGCTCAAGCGTCGGCGCAGACCAGAACACGCGGACATGAGCAGAACCTGCGAAGTGAGCATGCCACGGTGGCGGCTTAGGACCGGGCATCGGGTCACCACGCTGATCGGTGTCACACAGCAGAGCGACTTGCCGGGTCAACTCGTGCCCCGGTTCTGCCAACAGGTGAACCGGCCACGCGCCGACTCGGTGGCCGACGTATACGACCGCCAACGCGTCGATGAACGCGCGCTTGCCGTTGTCTCCCGTGGCCCACGCCCGCCCGAACGACCGCAACAATGCTGCCTCCGTGACGCCCTCGACCAGCACCACCCGCTCAGCGAACAGCGCACCCGACCGGCTCGCGTCCAGATGTAACTCCGTCATCCGGCGAACCTTGCGACCCATCACGGGATCCCAGGGGATGTTCGCAATCATCCGCGTGAGGACCTTGCCGGTAGCGTCACGGCGGACGATAACTAAATCGTCCGGCTTGCACGCTGAAACCATTTCCCCGGCATGCGTCGAGATAATGACCTGAAGATCCGGACGCTCGACCGTGCTCGCCCGCAGGTACCGGATGAGCCCGTGCTGCAGCTGGGGATGCAGGTGCGCCTCGGGCTCCTCGATGAGGACAGTTGCATGGAACAGATCCGGCCAGAACGAGTCCTGCTGCTCCTCGGCCAGCTCATCGGCCTCCGCGATGCGTTTCCGCGCCGCGTCGGCTGCCTCCTCTTCGGTCAGTTTCCGATCCTGCACACCCCGCTGCCTCGGCTGTTCCTCGCCGACTTCGGCGTCCTGGTCGCCTGCTGAAGTGCCTGGAGCAGGCAGCGGCGGACCGGCCGGCGGCTTCGACGGGTCCGGGATGCCAGCGAGTGTGACCGCGATGTGAAGCAGATTCACGTACCCGAGACTCGCGCCCTCGAGACGGCGAGCCTGGTCCGCATTCGCCGTCGTCGCCAGCAACAACTCAAGAACCCGACCCAGATACGCATCGTCGACGCGCTGCGTACCAAGGAACGCAAAGTGCTCCTGGACGCCGCTCGTCACGTCCTTCAAGTTCTCCGCGATGCGCCCCTGCACATCCAGCAGCAGCTGCTGGGTCGTCAATTTCTTCAACAGACGCTCTGCCTGCGCACGTACCTGAGCGAGTGACCCGCCTGCGGGGTTGCGCTTCTGCTCGGCGCGCATCAGCTCCAGCAACACCCTGGTCTCGCGCCGCGACAGCTGATCGACCGGGTTTCTCAACGCAGGCAGGTACACGAGCCGAACCTGCTCATGCCCGTCGACCGTAGAGTCGACGCCTGCCGCCCGCACCCGGCCCAACGACCGCTCAAGCGTCCGCCGCCACAAAGGCGCGCCCAACCCCATTGCCTGCCGCGCCGCACCCAGCGCACCCTCATGAGCCGGGTCGGTCTCCATCGCGTACTCCACGTCGATGCTCCGAGGCGCCGGACCAAGCACCGACGCATCCGGCTGCTGCAGCTGTGGGAACCGCTCAACATGCGCCCAATAGATCGCGTCGTTGATCGTGGTCTTCCCGACCCCGTTCGACCCGACTAACAGGCTGAACCGACCAGGGAACTCTACGAACACCGGTGAGGCCGCCGCCGCCCGGAAACCCTCCACGCGGAACTTACGCAGATGCACGACGACCCCTCGCAACGCCAACTCGCACCAATATCGACGAGCCGCCCCGACACAGCCCCTGCAGCAGGCTACCTCAAATCACGGACTGAAAAAGGCGCTTCAGCCGGGCCACGGCGTTGCCCGGCTGAAGCGCTGCGAAACATCGGATTGGTAGCGCAGACCGCGCGGGCCGCCGCAATCCTTCAGATCGGATACTTACCTGCGAGGACCAGGTGCTTTCCAGTTGTCCATGTTTTTGTCCTGCCGAGGGCACGAACCTGTGACCGCCACGCTACTTCCACCGCGCCCGACCCCGGCTTGAACACAGATAGCCACCGCAGCACCGGTCACCGCAGACTGAAGTAGTCGACAGAACAGACACCAGGATCTACAACCACCGTGCGCCACAGCAGACCAGCGCTTGATCCTCTCGATCAACATCGTCTACCGTTCGATGTGATCGAACACACTGAATCGGTAAATCTGCCGCACTGAGGGATTCAAGTCCCCCCTCGCGCACAGATGCACATCAGATTTGCCGCATTTGCGTGCCGTGTGTTCGCGCGAACTCGAACACCCGGGGGTGACCTGAAAAATGCCATCCACCTGCAAGGACTTCTGACAGATCTGCCAGGATCGACAATCCCCAACCCTGCTGGGCAGTGCACGGGGCACGATCGGTCTGCGATGATCCCCCGCTGATTCCCCCGCAGGCGCCACTGGAACAGCTGATTCGCGGCCCACTGCCGAAGGCGCCGGGACCGGCCCCGATCCCCCGCGACGATGTCCTGTACGGCACATCAACGGTCGGCGAGGCCGGCAGACTCCTGGACCGATACGTGATGACCGCACTCGACTGGCGTCGGGAGTGGCGTACTGGGGCCGCAGGTGCTGTCGATCATCCAGACGGGACTTCCCACCGCACAGCGCACGGGTGCGATGAGCTGGTACGGGGCGGTCATGGGGACCGCGTCGCCACTCGGCCCCCTGGTCGGCGGGTTGCTGCTCGCCGCTGATGTCGCGGGACTCGGGTGGCGGCGGATCTTCCTGGTCTACCGATCGGGCTGGCCGCGCCGGCTGGTTCCCGGCGGCTACCGGCGCATACGGCGCCACTGAACGCCCCGTTCCCATCCTGAGCGCGAGTCTGATCATGACAGGCACCGCACTGCTGATCTACCCGCTCTCGGTGGGCCGGGAGTCGGGTTGGCCGTCGTGGACCGGCATATGCCTGGCCGTTGCAGTCACGGTGTCGACGGGGTTCGTTGTCGGCCAGTGGCGAGGGAATCGTCCGTTGCTGGATCCGGAACTGTTGCGGGCGAAAGTGGTTCGCCGTGGTTTTCGTTTTCAACGCTGCGGTGCCGTTGTTCACGTTGCCGCTGATGCACTGGCCCGCCGGACGGCGACGTGGTGCTCACCGGCGGCGTCGAGTGCTTCCGAAGCCCGCAGGCGGGTTCCAGGCCGGCGACATCGAGGCCGCCTCGCCTGGCGATCGGTGAACCCGAGGATGCCACTGGCGTGGGCTGTCTCTCCGACACACAGGCGGGCGCCGGCGGCCGATACCTCACCCCTGATGGCCCGCCACCTGGACGGTGCGACACGGGCCCGGTGAATCCCGGTCGACGCCCATCCCGGGCCATCGGCGCCGCACCCCTGCGCCCGGCACGGCGGCAGTCGAAATATCACGGGGCGGGAGCTGTTCCGAGATCGAAGCGGATACCGGCGCGCAGCATATCCGTAGCCGATACTGCCACGCTTCTTCGATCCGACGCACGGGTCGGTCATGCTGGGTGGGACCGATCTGCGGAACATCGACAGCGATGCGCTGTACCGGAACGTCGCCTTCGTCTTCCAGGATGTTCGCCTGCTACGCGCGTCGGTCGCCGACAATATCGCGCTGGCGGTACCCCGCGCCGACCGCGCCGAGGTCGTGCGCGCCGCCCGGCTGGCGAACATCCACGATCGCATTCTCGAACTGCCTCACGGCTACGAAACCGTGCTCGGCACGCAGACCCGGCTCTCCGGCGGTGAGGCCCAGCGCATCGCACTCGCCCGCGCACTACTCTCCGAGATATCGGTGCTGGCCAGTCGCGGCGTCCTGGAGGCCATGAGCGTTATCGCACATCTGCTGGCGCCGTTCCTCTTCGTCGCGGTGACCCCCTTGACGATCGTCTTCGTCCTGCTGTCATACAACTGGCCGCTGGGCGTGGCCGCGCTCCTCGCCGCGCCGATCGTGGCGGCGATCAGCGGCTGGACGGCCCACGCAACCGCCGCCGCCGATGCGGAGAGCTCCGAACGCGACGTCGCAGCCGCCGAACGGGTCATCGAGTATCTCCAGGCACAGCCGGTACTGCGGACGGGCGGCCGAACCACTGAGCGCCTCGCGCTACTCGACGACTCGCTCCACGAACTGCAGCGCGCATCGCGGCGGTCGATGGTGTCCGCACTACCCGGCGTCATCGGCCTCGCCCTCACGGTGCAGGCGATGTTCACAGCCCTACTCGTCCTGGGCACCTATTTCGCCGTCGGCGGCGAAATCGGAGCGGCAGAGCTCTTGGCGATCCTGGTATTGGCCGCCCGCTGCGCCGATCCGCTGCTGTCACTGTCGGATATCGGCGCTAAGCTCCGTGGCGCGCGCGCCGTGCTGGCCAGGCTCGATACGCTGCTGCACACCGAACCGCTGCCGGAGGCTGCCGATCCCGTCCGGCCACACCGCCATGACCTGGAGTTCGAGTCCGTCTGCTTCCGACACGGATACCGGCAGGTGTTCGACAACGTGTCCCTGGCAGTGCCCCCAGGGCAGCGGCTGGCCGTCGTCGGCCCGTCAGGCGCGGGAAAGAGCACCATGCTGCAACTACTCGCCCGGTTCTACGACGTGGACTCCGGCGCGGTACGAATCGGCGGTGTGGACGTGCGCGCGATGGGCTCCGAGGAGTTGATGGCCCAGACAGTTACTCAATGGCTGGCAGTGGTTGGGATATCGCCCAGAACGCGGCATAGCGGCCGCCGTGGCTTACCAGGCGGCGCAACCCCACATGCCAATCAGCTCCCCGGCACTCCGTGGCGCGCGACGATCGTCTGCGCCGCCTCGTCGATCACCCGGCGCGTCTCGTCCTCGCCGAGTGGCCGGCCGCCGTGGACGAGCCGCGGCCAGAAGACGACGGTGGAGATCATGCCGAGGAACTGCGCCGCCGTCGTGTCCGGATCGTCGACCCGCGCTGTTCCGGCCGCGGCCTCCGCCCGCAGGTAGCGCCCCAGCGCGGCCAAGACGGGCAGCGTGCCGAAGTCGAACGTCCGCTCGCGGAGTTCCGGGAACCGGTGGGACTCGGCGATCAGCGTCCGGATGAGGTCCTCCATCCGGGGGCGGGACAGCAGTTCCCCGTAGACCGTCCCCAGTGCGACCAGGCCCGCGCGGAAGTCCCCGGTCGGCGGGTCGACGAGTTCGCTCGCGGGCAGGTCGCCGGCGGCGAGGACCGTCGCCTCGAAGAGCTCCGCCTTCGTCGGGAACTGTTTGAACAGGGTGGCCTTGGAGACGCCGGCGTTCCTGGCGACCTGCGCCAGCGAGGTCCGGTCGTAGCCGGATTCGAGGAACAGGCCGGTGGCGGCGTCGAGGATCGCCGCGCGGTTCGTCGCGGCGACCTGCCGGTGATACGCGGAGGGTTCCTGGGACATGAAGCCCAGTATGGCAGGAAGGTGAGCCGGTTGACTCACCTTCCGGCGGTCGGTATGTTCGGCTAGTGGTGAGTCGATCGACTCACCACTAGCCCCAAGTCAACCCCGGGGTTCGGGCTAGCCCACGGCTGAAATCCCGACACCTACGAGAACCACGGGTATTACGGCTTCTTCTTGGA
>NZ_JBKOOL010000009.1:0-66303 GCF_046764065.1 Nocardia sp. NPDC002869 | reverse complement strand
CTCGCAGGATGCACTCGCGGGTCTCGTGGTTGTTCTTGCGGGTGGACAGTTCCATGATCGTGTCGGCGCCCCACCGGGTGGCCCACACCATCTTCTCGACCTCCTCGGCGATCGAGGACGAGACGGCCGAATTGCCGATATTGGCGTTGATCTTCACCAGGAACTTCTTGCCGATCACGGTCGGCTCCAGTTCCGGATGCCGGTGGTTGGCCGGGATCACCGCGCGGCCGGCGGCGACCTCCGCACGCACCAGCTCCGCCGGTACGCCCTCCCGGGCGGCGACGAAGCGCATCTCCGGGGTCACGAGCCCCGCCCGGGCCCAGGCGAGCTGAGTACGCGGGCCGGGCACATCCGGTTTGTCCCACTCGTTCCGGAGCGCGGGCAGGCCCGCCTCC
Source organism: Nocardia sp. NPDC002869 (assembly GCF_046764065.1). NCBI lineage: Bacteria > Bacillati > Actinomycetota > Actinomycetes > Mycobacteriales > Nocardiaceae > Nocardia > Nocardia sp. NPDC002869. The sequence goes on along the minus strand of NZ_JBKOOL010000009.1, from coordinate 65,908 downwards.
AGATCGATCGTCGCGGCGTCATCGGTGTACGGGCCGGACGTGTCGTAGACGTCGAAATGGTCGCCGTTGGTCAGCTCGATCCGGCGCACCGGAATACGTAGACCGTCGATATCCCGATAGTGCTTGACGCTGCCCTCGATCGGACCGGTGGTCACCGAATCGACAGGTGTGGTCGTCATAATTTTCTCCCTACGCCGGCATTACCCGGTCAGGTTCATACGGTCGACAGCCCTGAGCGCTCCGTGGAGCTAGCCGTCCTCTCAGCCCGCTGGTGCGAGCCCCCGTCGGCATGTGAAATTTTCCGCCGCCGACCATACCCGCCTCGGACCGTATCCACCGACCGAGAGATAGGGTCTATCCGTGACCCTCTCGCATGGATCGCTGATGACCGTCGACGAGTTCGAGGAACTCGACGCGGCGGCCCAGCGGATTTCCGAAGGGCTGCGGCTCGAGTATCTGAACGGCCTGCTGGCCGCGAAGGCACGACCGGATACCAACCACACCCGGGTCGTGCAGTGGCTGGCGCGGTTCCTGGTGCCGCGCCGGTCCGAACTGTGGCTTTTCGCCGATCGCGGCCTGCGGGCCGGGCGTACCGGTGGCAGCCGTGTGCGACCCGACGCCATCCTCGCGCCCGCCTCGGCCTTCGCCGGGGAAGGTGAATGGTCGGACCCGCAGCCGGTGCTCATGACCATCGAGATCAGTTCCCGGGCCCAGCACACCGAACTGCGGGATCGGCTCGACAAGCCGTTCCTGTACGCGGCCACGGGTATCCCGCTCTACTTCCTGATCGACCGCGGGGCCGCGGAGGTGAGCGTGTACAGCGAGCCCGAGGACGGGCGCTACAGCACCAAGGTGACCGTGCCGTTCGGCACCGATATCGAAATTCCCGAGCCGCTCGGTGTCTTCCTCGCCACCGATCCGCTCGCGGACTGGCTGTAACGGCGTCACAGGGTGAATTCGGCGATCACCGGAGCGTGGTCGCTGGCGCCCTTGCCCTTGCGTTCCTCCCGGTCCACCCCGGCGTCGACCACCGTCGCGGCCAGGGCCAGCGAGGCCAGCACGAAATCGATACGCATCCCTTCCTTACGCGGGAAACGCAGCTGGGTGTAGTCCCAGTAGGTGTACACGCCGGGGCCGGGAGCGAAGGGCCGCATGACATCGGCGAAACCGGTATCGGTGATCGCGGTGAACGCGTCCCGTTCCGGTTGCGAGACATGGGTTCTGCCGGCGAACAGCTCCGGTGACCACACATCGTCGTCGGTGGGCGCGATATTCCAGTCCCCCACCAGAGCCGTCTTCGCCTGCGGGTCGGCGGCCAGCCAGCGGGCGGCGTTGTCGCGGAGCGCGGCCAGCCAGGCCAGTTTGTACTCGTAGTGCGGATCGGCCAGCGCGCGCCCGTTGGGTACGTACAGACTCCACACCCGGACTCCGTCGCAGGTGGCGCCCAGGGCCCGCGCCTCGACGGTCGGCGAGGGGATGAGCGTATCGGCGGCGTCCCGATCGAATCCGGGCTGGTCCGGGAACCCGATCTCCACCTCGTCGAGACCGACCCGCGACGCGATCGCCACCCCGTTCCACTGGTTCAACCCCACATGCGCGACCTCGTAACCGGCCTCGGCGAAACGCTCGAAGGGGAACTGGTCGTCCCGGCATTTGGTCTCCTGGATCGCCAGCACATCGATGTCCTGCCGATCCAGCCAGGCCAGCACCCGGTCCTGCCGGGAGCGGATCGAATTGACATTCCAGGTGGCCAGGCGCAACAAATTACCTTTTCGCGAGTCGGGTGAACCGTAGTCCGGGGTGTACCGGCGTTACTGCCCGGCCACCCCGGCACTGCCGGGGACGGCGTAGCGGTAGCTGTGGTGATCGACGAACCCGAGTTCGCCGAACAGCTCCAGGGCGTCCACATTACCGGCCTCGACCTGGACGTACGCGTGTGTCGCGCCACGATCGCGACCCCAGCGCAGCAGTTCCCCGCAGACGAGTGCGGCCAGGCCGTGCCGGCGATGGGCGGCCACCACCGCCACACAGGTCAGGCCGACCCAGCGGCGGCCGTCGGAGGCGGAGGTGAGTGCGCCGCGGGCGATGGCGATGGGATTGGGCAGGCCCAGCGAGGCGAAACCCAGCTGCCCGTCGTGCACGGCGGAGAGTACTTCGGGCAACGGGACCGTGGCGGAGTGGCCGCTCGGTTCGTCGCCGCGGTAGCGGTGGATCTCCAGCCACGCGATATCGGGTTCGGGCGCGATACGCACCATGGACGGGCCCTGCGGGAGGACGAAATTCTCCAGGTCGATGCCCAGGACGCGGGTTTCGCCCCAGCTGTTCCAGCCCGGCGGCACGGTGGCCAGCCGGTCCGGAAGCGCCAATTGCAGCGGCAATCCCAGGGCGGCGTACCAGGCGCCGATCCGGTGCAGGGTGTCCGGGGTGATCCGGGCCGGCCCGTTCGAATCACCTATGGGCACCGCGGAATTGGCGCGGCGGGTGTAACCGTGTCCGGCGCGCAGCAGCCAGCCGTCGATCCAGGCGGATTCCGTACCGGGCCAGCCGAACGCCGCCGCGGTCTCCAGCGCGCGGATCTCCGAGGTGCGAATCGGTCTGGGAGCCAGCGATTTCAACGCCACCACGCCGGCCGCCGGGATCATCACCGGATGGCCGTCGGCGGCCAGGACGGTCAGCGGATTCGTCTCCACCACCTCACCGATCACATCGGTGAGCGGCGGGGTGCTGCCCTCGGGGAGCCGGTATCGCACCACGACCCGCTCGCCGAGCGGGATCTCCGTGATCGGGATGTCGCCGTCGTGGTCGTGCGGGTCAGTCGTCATGTCCGAAGGGGTCCGGATCGCTGCCGGGCAGCCAGGTGCGGCCGGGGACGCCCCAGCCGTTGCGTTTGACGGCCTTCTTCGCCGCCCGCGCGTGGCGTCCGACCAGGACGTCGATGTAGAGGTAGCCGTCGAGATGGCCGACCTCGTGCTGCAGCATGCGGGCGAAGAAATCGGTGCCCTCGACCGTGACGGGTTCGCCGTGCTCGTCGGTGCCGGTCACCCTGGCCCACTCGGCCCGGCCGGTGGGGTACTGCTCGCCGGGGACCGACAGACAGCCCTCTTCGTCGTCGTCGGGATCCGGCATGGTCTCCGGGATCGCCGAGGTCTCCAGTACGGGGTTGATCACCGCTCCCCGGCGCCGCACCACCGTGCCGTCCTCGGCCCGGTCCGGGCAGTCGTAGACGAAGAGGCGCTTGGACACGCCGACCTGGTTGGCGGCCAGGCCGACGCCGTTGGCGGCGTCCAGGGTCTCGTACATATCCGTGATCAGCCCGGCCAGTTCCGCCGGCGATTCGGTCACCGGCGCGGTGGGGCCGTGCAGCACGGGGTCGCCGACGATCACGATGGGCAGGATTGACATGACACGAGCTTATTGGGGGCGGCGGCGGCCGGTGAAAAGGGCCTGCTCTGCGTGGCCGCCGTTACCGATCCGGGCAGGTGGAACGGGTTCTCGCACAATATGTGGTACCACCGTACCGGACACGCCGGACGTCGACGCCAGCGCTCGTCCGGACGGCGTGGTTGAATATCGCAAGGCAGTAACACGGTGACCCGATCGTGCCCTGATACGGCGATCGCGTCCGGTGGTAACTCGGCGAGGAGCAAGATGGACGGCGCAGCAGCGCGGGATCTTTCCGCAATCCAGGGCGGTCCTCCGGCCAACACAGCGAATACGAATCCCGAAGGGGCGCAAGATCCCGAGAGCGGCCTGAGCCGCCGCGAACACGAGATCCTGGCCTTCGAGCGACAGTGGTGGAAGTACGCGGGCGCCAAAGAAGAGGCGATCCGCGAACTGTTCGCGCTGTCACCGACCCGTTACTACCAGGTGCTCAACACCCTCATCGACCGGCCCGAGGCCCTGGCCGCCGACCCGATGCTGGTGAAGCGCCTGCGCAGGCTGCGCGCCAGCCGGCAGAAATCCCGAGCGGCGCGAAAGCTCGGCTTCCAGGTCTGAAGCCGGACTCCTGCCGGTCGGCGCAGGCGCCGGATCGCCCCGTACGCACCTTTCTACCCTCCCTGGACGGTCGATATCCGTGCTCGGGGTCACAGGGCCCCGACCCGCCCCGCCGGAGGCGGGGCAAATGAACACAGCAACCGCTAGGCTCGGGCGGGTGAGCAATTCGAACCCTGGCTCCGGTGGACCGCCGCTGCGTGCGACGGCAATGGTTCTGATCGCCCTGTCGATCGTTTTCGCCGGTCTGGGCGCGATGTCGCTGTCGAGTGCGGACTCGGAGAGTTCGGACAACGCCGAGAACACGGCGGCCTCGTCGACAACCGCGCTGGCCGCGCCGCGCGCCGGCACCACCACCGCGGCCGCGCCCACCACCGCGGCCGTCGAATCCGGTACCACCACCGCCGCCGCGCCGAGCACCACGGCGGCGGCCGACGGGGTCGACCACTCGGCCCCGGTCCGGGTGCTCAACAACAGCATGGTCGCGGGTCTGGCATCCACGACCGCGAACGAGCTCACGGCACGTGGCTGGACCAACACCTCCACCGGCAACTACGCCGCCACCACGCTCGAGAAAACCACCGTGTACTACGGTCCGGCGCCGGCCGACGAGGCCACCGCCGCCGCGGTCGCCGCGGATATCGGCGCCACCACCGCGCCGATGATCCCGGGTCTGGGCGACGGGTCGGGAGTCGTCGTGGTGGTGACCGGTCGGTGACACGCGTCTCCCGAGATCGGGGGTGTCCCGGCCGGACGGGGGCGGCGTGGCATCATCTTGTGCGTCGAAAGATCGTTGTCGAAACGCTCTACCCCTAAACTCGGTACTCGTAAAGGAGTTCCCTGATGGCACAGTCCACTTCTCGTCGCCGGTCTTGGCGGAGCGTGACCCCGGTGCTGGCTGTCGCGGCTTTCGGCCTCGTTGCCTGCACGAACAGTCAGGAATCCAGTGACGTGACGGGGACGACTCCGCCGGTATGGACCTCGTCCCCGGCCCCGGCCGGTGCGGGCGAGTCCGGTGAGCACGGAGAAGAGCGGAAGTCCCCGGCCGGTTCGGGGACCGAGGTCGAACTGAAGTCGCCGAGTGGCGCGAAGGTCGGGACGGCGAATATCGCCGACGAGGGCAACCATCTGCGGATCACCGTCGACACAACCGGTTTGACCCCCGGTTTCCACGGCCTGCACATCCACCAGGAAGGCAAATGCGAGGCGAATTCCGCCCCGCCGGCCGGTGGTGCGCCCGGTGACTTCCTTTCCGCGGGTGGACATCTGCAGGTCGGCGGTGCCACCGGGCATCCCGCCAGCGGTGACCTGACCTCGTTGCAGGTCCGCAAGGACGGCCACGGCTACCTGGTGACCACGACCGATACGGTGAGCCTGAGTGATATCCGGGGTAAGGCGATCATCGTGCACGCCAATTCGGACAACTTCGCCAATATCCCGGACCGTTACAACCGCGAGGGTGGCGCCGGCCCGGATCAGCAGACGATGAGCACCGGTGACGCGGGCGGCCGGGTCGCCTGCGGCGTCATCGGTTAGAAGCAAGACGGAGGGGCCGATATGGGTGGGGCGCGGATCGAGCCGGTGCCGTTCCGCGGTTCGCCTCGGCCGACCGTGGGGATCGAATGGGAGATCGCGCTGGTCGACAAGACGAGCCGCGATCTGTCCAATACGGCGGCAGCCGTTTTCGACGCGGTGGGTGAGCTGCGGGCGCACGACGGCACCCCGCAGGTGACCAAAGAACTGCTCCGCAACACAGTGGAACTCGTCACCGGGGTGCACGAAACCGTCGGGGCCGCGGTGGCGGATCTCTCGGGCACCATGAATACGGTGCGCCGGGCCGCCGACGAACTCGGCGTGGATCTGTTCTGCGCGGGCACGCATCCGTTCGCGCAATGGTCCACTCAGCAGCTCACCCGGTCCGAGCACTACGACGAACTGATCGAACGCACGCAGTGGTGGGGACGGCAGATGCTGATCTGGGGCGTGCACGTGCACGTCGGGGTGTCGCACCGGGACAAGGTCTTTCCCATTCTCAACTCCCTGCTGCTGTCCTATCCGCATCTGCTGGCGCTGTCGGCCTCCTCACCGATGTGGTCCGGTTCGGACACCGGGTACGCGAGCAATCGCGCGCTGATGTTCCAGCAGTTGCCCACGGCGGGGCTGCCGTTCCAGTTCGAGAACTGGAACGAATTCGAACGCTATGTGCACGATCAGATGAAAACCGGTGTGTTCGAACAGCTCGGCGGTATGCACTGGGATATCCGGCCCGCCCCGAAATGGGGAACCATCGAGGTACGTATCTGCGACGGTATCTCCAACCGGGCGGAACTGGCCGCCCTCGCGGCGTTCATCCATTGCCTGATCGTGCACCTGGACGAGCGGGTGGAACGCGGTGAGTCGCTGCCCACCCTGCCGCCCTGGCATGTGCAGGAGAACAAATGGCGGGCCGCGCGTTACGGGTTGGACGCCATCGTGATCGTGGGTGACGACAACCGTGAACGTCTGGTCACCGAGGACCTCGACGATCTGCTGACCCGGCTGGAGCCGACCGCGCGGCGCCTGGATTGCGTGGCCGAACTCGCCGCGGTGGCCGATATTCCGCGGCGCGGGGCCAACTATCAGCGGCAGCGGCAGGTGGCGGCGGCCGCGCAGGGGGATCTGGTCGCGGTGGTGGACGCGCTGGTCCGCGAACTCGATAGCTGACCCGGGTCGGTACGCTGCTGTTCAGCAGCCCGGTGACCTGCCGTTCACGTGCCGTTTACGATGGTCGGGTGCTAGTCGAAAACCCGAATATGGGAGCTGGAGCAGCGGCGCACAGTGCTGTGCCGCGCCGGGGGGTTCGGGTCGCCGCCGTCGCCGCGGTACCGGTACTGCTGCTGGTGTTGCAGGGCGTGGCGATGTGGCGGAATTTCGAAGGGCCGCTGACGAGCCTGGCCCGCGACTACATCGGCACCCCCAAATCCATGACCGTGCCCTGGGCGGGCCTGGTTCTCGCGCTGGTCGGTATCCCGGCCCGGCGCCGGTGGATCGCCGCGGGGGCGGCCGTACTGATCGACCTGGCGTGCGCGGGGGTGCGGCTGCTGCTGGGAGGACCGTTCACCGTGGGCAACGGGCCGGTCCTCGTGCTCACCGCGTTGGCGCTGGTGGCCTGGTTGCGCTGGACGGGTGCAGAACGGCGCAACGCGCTGCACGCGGCCGCGCTGGGCGCGCTGCTGATCCTCGCGACCAAGGTCGGTGACGTCTGGTTGCACATCACCGTGGACCTGCGGCCACAGGTACTGGACCAGTACGTGATGCTGGCCGATCACGCGCTCGGTGATCCGGCGTGGGTGATGGGCCGGGTACTGGAAACCTTGGGACCGATACCCGACGCGGTACTGCACTGGGTGTACATCGAACTGCCGGCGGCGGCCATCGTGGTGGCGGTCTGGCAGTTGCGCTCGGTGGCGGCGGGCGGCCGGTGGCCGAATCACTATCTGGTGCGCACGTTCCTGGTGCTCGGTCTGGTCGGACCGCTGGTGTACATACTGTTTCCGGTGGTCGGACCGATGTTCGCCTACGGGGTCGACGGGAACGGCTTCCAGGTCGGCAATTTCTGGCCCGATGTGCTGCCGCCGCTCGACCGTGCGCCGGAAGCGATGGCCTTCGACTCGTTCTCCCCGCGCAACTGCATGCCCTCGATGCACACCGCGTGGGCGCTGGCGCTCTTCCTGCACACCCGCCGCAACCCCGACGGTTCGCTCGCGCCGACCTGGTTGCGCTGGGGTGGGATGTTCTGGCTGCTGTGCACGCTGGCCGCGACCCTCGGTTTCGGCTACCACTACGGCGTGGACCTGGTCGCCGGGGCGGTGCTGTGCCTGACCGTGGAATCGGCGCTGCGGGAACCCGAACGCGGCTGGGGCCGGTTCCGGATCCGGCTGGTGGCCGGTGGGGCGGTGATACTGGTGACGCTGCTCGTCGGCTACCGGTATCTGGCGGTGCACATGGCCGACTATCCGGTGGTCGCGGGTTCGGTCGTCTCGGCGCTGCTCGCGGCGATGGCGGCGGGTTTCCACGCCACGTGGTTCGCCCGGCGCCGCCGGGAGCGGCCGGTTCCGGCCGGGGTAGCGACACTGCCGGATCCCGCCGCGGACGCGGTGGTCGCTACGGCCGACCCACTCGATACGGCGGCCCTCGATACGGTGGCGGCCCACCGGGTCGCCGGGGTCACGGCTGCGGCCGATCCAGTTCGTCCTCGAGTTCGTTGACCACCAGCAGATCTTTGCGGTGCAGTTGCTCCCGGTAGGCGGTGCGGCCGATCAGGTGGGCGATCACCGGTGCGGTGAGCAACGTGAACAGGCCCACCAGCACCAGCATCCACACATTGGGGTCGTCGTAAACCCGGATACAGGTGCCGGCCAGCACCGAAATAAGACCGATGACCTGTGGTTTGGTTGCGGAGTGCATACGAAACAGCGTGTCCGGGAACCGGACGATGCCGATAGCCGCGGTCAGCGCCAGTACCGCGCCGAAAATGATCAGGAGGCCGGAGATCCAGTCGAATACGGTGTTCATCGGTCGTCCCGGACCCGGAAGCGGGTGACGGCGGCCGAACCGAGGAAGCCCACCAGCGACAGCGCGACGATGGCGGGCACCACGGTGGTGTCGCGGCTGTAGGCCGCCCACACCGCGAGGCCGCAGATCGCCATCGCGATGATCGAGTCGATCCCGACCACCCGGTCGAGGGTGTCGGGACCTGCGAGTATGCGGTAAGCAGTGATCAACGCGGCCGCACTGAGCAGGACCGCGGCCACCACGGCCACGACAATCATCTGGTCACCTCCTGACCGGTCGGCGGGGGAGCGGAGTGGCCCGACGTTCCAGCCCATCGATCAGCAACCGCTCCAGCACCCGGATGGTGCGGTAGAACTCGGCCACCGCCTCCGCACTGCTGACATCGATGACGTGCACGTAGGCCGCACAGTGTTCGCGATCGATCTCCAGCACCATGGTGCCCGGGATCAGATTTATCAGGTTGGTGCACAGCACCATGACCAGATCCGACCGGAACGCGAACTGCACCTTCAGCACGCCGGAAGGGGGCGGTGGCCCGGGCCGCAATGCGAACCAGGCAAGTTGCAAACTGGATTCCAGGGCGTAGTAGATGCTGACCGCCGTCAGTTTCACCAGCGGTACCGGCCGTAACCGTCCGCGCGTCGGTATCCAGGGCAGTGGGAGGGCCACCATGATGACCACTCCGACGCCGGCGCCCGCCAGCACATTGGCGACGCTGACCTGGCCCCACAGCGCCACCCACACCGCGGTCAGCCAGATCAGGATGCCGACGCGCAGCACATTGTCGCGGTTCATCAGTTTGCTCATCGCGACCCCCCGCCCAGGACCGCGCCGATATAGACGCCCCGGTCCTGCAGTTCGGCCGCGGCACGGTCGGCGATCCCCAGGACCGGGCCCGCCCATACCGTCAGCGCCAATCCGACCGCGACCAGCGCCGCGGTCGGCAGCACCATCATGGTCGGCAACCGGCCCGGATCGGTGCGTTCGTCGTAGAGCATGTCGGTGTTGTCCTCCACCAGCGACGGCAGGGTGGCGGCCACCAGATGCCCCTCGGGGGCCTGTTCGCGCGGCCGCCAGAACGCCTTGCTCCAGACCCGCGCCATGACGTACAGGGTCAGCAGACTGGTCACCACCGACCCCGCGACCAGCACCCAGGCCAGCGCGCTGCCGTCCTGCGCACCGGCCTGGAGCAGCGCCACTTTGCCGATGAAACCGGAGAAGGGCGGGATCCCGCCGAGGTTCAGTGCCGGGATCAGGAACAGTCCCGCCAGGAGTGGGCTCGCCGCGGCCAGCCCGCCCACCCGCCGCAGCGAGGTGGAGCCCGCCTGGCGTTCGATCAGCCCGGCCACCAGGAACAGCGCCGTCTGCACGAGAATGTGGTGCGCGATGTAGTACACCGTGCCCGCCAGCCCGATCGAACTGGCGATGCCCACCCCGAACATCATGTAGCCGATATGGCTGACCAGCGTGAACGAGAGCAGTCGCCGGATATCGCTCTGCGCGATGGCGCCGAATATGCCGATCAGCATGGTGAGCAGGCCGCTGATCATCAGCAGATTGTCGAATCCGCCGTCCGGGAAGAGCAGTGTTTGGGTGCGCACGATCGCGTACACACCGACCTTGGTGAGCAGGCCGGCGAACACCGCGGTGACCGGCGCCGGCGCGGTGGGGTAGGAGTCGGGCAGCCAGTTCGACAGGGGGAACACCGCGGCCTTGATACCGAAGGCGACCAGCAGCACGGCGTACACCGCCTGGCGGACGCCGTCCGGGATGGCGTCCATCCGCTGGGCCAGTTGCGCGAAGTTGAGGGTGCCGGTGGCGCCGTAGGTGACAGCGGTGCCGATCAGGAAGATCAGCGACGACACCATGGAGACCATCACGTATGACACCCCGGCGCGGATACGTTCCGCCGTCGCGCCCAGGGTGAGCAGGACGAACGAGGCCACCAGCAGGATCTCGAAACCGACGAACAGGTTGAACAGGTCGCCCGCCAGGAACGCCATCGCCACCCCCGCACTGAGGATCAGGTAGGTGGGCCAGAAGATGGAGGTCGGCTGGCGGACCTGGGCGTCGCTGATGTTCTGGCCGGCGCCGTAGAGGGCGACCGCGAGCAGCACGATCGCCGAGACCAGCAGCATGGCCGCGGAGAGCCGGTCCACCACGATGGTGATACCGATGGGGGTTTCCCAGCCGCCGACCTGAACGGCCACCGTCCCGTCGCGGTCGGCCAGATACAGCAGCACCGCGCAGACGGCCACCGCGGCGCTCAGCGCGACCGTGGCCAGGATCCGCTGGACGCGGGCGCGACGCCCGGCCACCAGCGTCGCGGCGGCGGCCAGCAGCGGGATGAGCACCGGCAGCGGGGCGAAGGCGGGGACCAGATCGGGGGACAAGCTCATTCTTCGGGTTCCTCCGGCCGGCGCGCGGCGATCCCGACATCCTCCGGGTCGTTCTCGACTTTTTCGCTCGTGGTCAGGATGTAGGAGCGATAGGCCAGGGCCAGCACGAACGCCGAAACACCCATGGTGATGACGATGGCGGTCAGCACCAGCGCCTGGGCCAGCGGGTCGGCCATGGTGCTGTGTGCGATATCGTCCGTACCCCGGATCGGTGCCGCCCCGTCGGGTCCGCCCATGGTGAGAATGAGCAGGTTCACCGCATTGCTGAACAGCAGGATGCCGAGCAGCATTTTCGTCACGGTGCGTTCGAGCAGTAGGTACACACCGCAGGCCACCAGTACGCCGACGACGATCAGCAGGGTCAGATTCGCGCTCATGACTGCACCAACTCGTCGTCGAGGCGCGCGCCGAGGCTGCGCAATACGTCCAGTACGAGACCCACCACGATCAGATAGACACCGAGGTCGAAGAACAGCGAGGTCACCAGCTTGACATGGCCGAGCAGCGGAACGGTCGTCTCCAGGATGACCGAGCTCAGCGGCGGCGCACCCAGCAGCAGTGAGGCGCCGGCGGTACCGGCGGCGAGGATCAACCCGGCGCCCAGCAGATGGCCGGCCTCCACCGGTAGTGCCTCGCCTAGTTCGTACTGGCCGCCCGCGAGATAACGCAGTACCAGCGCCAGTCCCGCGATGAGACCACCGGCGAAACCGCCGCCGGGCGCATTGTGGCCGGAGAAGAAGAAGTAGACCGACAGCACCATGATGGTGGGGAACACCAGGCGGGTCGTGATCTGCAGGACCATGGAGCGGTCGCGGCGGTCGACCAGCCGGCCCGCGGGCAGCCAGCCCACCTTGCCGCCGGGCCGATAGTTGGGTGCGTCGGCGGCCCGCGGCGGCAGACCGAACCGCCGGCTGCGGAACACCAGTGAGGCCACGCCGGTGGCAGCTACGACCAGCACCGATATCTCGCCGAGCGTGTCCCAGGCACGGATATCGACCAGCAGCACATTGACCGCGTTCTTGCCGCCGCCGAATTCGTAGGCCGCGTCCGGGATACGTTCCCAGATGGGCCGGGCGTTGCGCGCCGCCGCGGCGAATGCCGCCAGCACCGGCACCGCGATACCGGCCGCGATGGCGATCGTAGCCCGGCCGACCTGGAAGCCGGCCTGCTGTTCCGGTCCGATCTCGGCCGGGAAGGCCCGCAGGACCAGGACGAACACCACCAGCGTCAGCGTTTCCACGAGGAACTGCGTCAATGCCAGGTCGGGCGCGCCGTGCAAGGCGAAGACGACACCGCATCCGTATCCGGTGAGCCCGACCACCAGCACGCTGGCCAGCCGGTTGCGCAGTACGGTCGCGCCCAGTGCCATGGCGATCATGATGGCGCCGATCACCATTTGCAGCGGAGAGTCCCAGAGGCGAAGTTCGACCCCGGCCCGGGTGCCGACGGCCAGTACCACCGCGGGCACGATCACCAGGGTGACGAGGATGACCGCCTGGGTGAGCGGCAGCGAACCGCGCTGGACGGCACCGGTCATGCGTAGCGAGAGCCGGTCGGCCGCCCGCAGTGCGGCATCGTAGCCGCGGTCGGCGTTGCCCAGCAGTGTCGCCGACTCACCGAACCGGTCCCGTGCCGCGAACAAAGCGAGGCCACCGGCGATGATCACGACGGTGAGCAGCAACGGCCAGGTCAGGCCGTGCCAGAGCTGGAGGTGACCGGTCAGGGTGCCGGGCAGGGTTTCGGCATAGGGCGCCAGCAGACCGTCCATCCAGGGGGCGGCGAGTCCGGCGCCCAGCGAGCCCACGGCCAGCAGCACCGGCGCCGCGCTCAGTCCGATGCCCGGCGCGTGCCACCCCGGGACCGGGACTCCGGGCTTGTCGGCGAAAGCGCCCCAGATGAAGCGCGCGCTGTAGGCGACGGTGAGCATGGACCCCAGCACCAATCCGGCGGCCAGCAGCAGCCGCACGGTGGGTGAGAGCGGCGCGGCGTCGAGTTCGGCGGCCAGCGCCGCCTCCTTCGCCACGAATCCCCAGAGCGGTGGGATGCCCGCCATGCTCAGCGCGGCCAGCGACGCGGCACCGAAGAGGACAGGTGAGCGCCGGCCCAATCCGGAGAGTTCGCGCAGGTCACGGGTGCCTGCCCCATGGTCGATGATGCCGACCACCAGGAAGAGCGCGGCCTTGAACAGCGCGTGCGCCACCACCAGGCCGATACCGGCGAGCGCCGCATCCGGGGTGCCCAGGCCCACCATGGTCACCAGGAAGCCCAGCTGACTCACGGTGCCGAAGGCCAGAACGAGTTTCAGGTCGGTGACCTGCATCGCGCGCAAACCGGCCAGCAGCATGGACGCCAGGCCGAGAGTGAGAACGAGCGGCCGCCAGACCGGGGCGTCGGCGAACGCGGGCGCCAGGCGCGCGATCAGGTAGACGCCGGCTTTCACCATGGCGGCGGCGTGCAGGTAGGCGCTGACCGGGGTGGGTGCGGCCATGGCGCCGGGCAGCCAGAAGTGCAGCGGCACGATGGCGGACTTGCTCAGTGCGCCCACCAGGACGAGGACCACCGCGACCTGTATCGCGACGCCGCCGGGCCGGTCGGTGGCAGTCAGCAGATCCGACAGCAGGTAGCTGCCGTACGCCTCGCCGAGGATGACGATGCCGGCGAGCATGGCCAGGCCGCCCGCACCGGTGACCAGCAGCGCCTGCAGAGCCGCGCGGCGGCCCGGCACGCTGTCGGAGTTGTGGCCGACCAGCAGGAACGACAGGACGGTGGTCACTTCCCAGAAGGTGAACAGCAACAGCATGTTGTCGCTGGTGACCAGGCCGAACATGGCGCCGGAGAAGGCGACCAGCCAGGCGGCGAAGGAGCCGAGCTTCGGTTCGTCGTCGGTGAAGTAGCGGGCGCAGTAGGCCAGGACCAGGGCGCCGATGCCCAGGACGAGCGCGCTCATCACGGTGGCCAGGGAGTCGAAGCGCAGGTCCAGGCTCAGATCGATGGTCGGAGCCCACTCCATCCGGACCTTTATCTCGTCGTTCCAGTGGGCGATCACCCAGCCGAGGCAGCCGAGCGGTACCAGCGCCAGCGGGTAGAACGCGTTGCGGCCCAGTACTCGCACGGCGGGGGGCGCGATCAGCGCGGCCAAGGCGTGTGCGAGCAGAATGGCGAGCAAGCGTTACCTCCGTCGAGAGAGGGGCGGCGGGGTATTGCGCGCTCATCATATGCGAGCACGAACTGGGACAATCGTACAGATTAAGAGATGCGCGCTCGCATCCGGCTACCCTCGGGCAACGATTTCACCAGGTCAGGCATATCGGACAGAACGGGAACGAATCAGCGGCGGGCCTCCGCGTACCGGCGCAGCGACTCCACCTGATCGGCCTCCAGCGAGGGGCGCACCGCCCGGCGGGCGGCGTCGATATCCGCGGCCGTCACATCCGCGGCGTCCACATCACGGCGCATGGCCGCCAGCGCCGCCTCGCGCAGCAGTGCCGCGCAGTCCGCGGCGGAGAAACCGTCCAGCTCAGCCGCGAGCCGGTCCAGGTCCACCGACTCCGCCAGCGGGACCGCGCGGCCGGTCGTACGCAGAATGGCCGCCCGGGCCTCCGCGTCCGGTGGGGGCACGAACACCAGCCGTTCGAGCCGGCCCGGTCGCAGCAGGGCAGGATCGATCAGTTCCGGCCGGTTGGTGGCGCCCAGGACCACCACATCGCGCAGCGGTTCCACTCCGTCCAACTCGGTGAGCAGCGCCGCCACCACCCGGTCGGTGACTCCGGAATCGGAGCTCTGGCCGCGGCGCGGCGCCAGCGCGTCCACCTCGTCCAGGAAGATCAGTGAGGGCGCCGAGTCCCGGGCCCGCTGGAACAGTTCGCGCACCGCGCGTTCGGAGGAGCCCACCCATTTGTCCATCAGTTCCGCGCCCTTGACGGTGTGGACGCTCAGCTGTCCGCTACCCGCCAGCGCCCGTACCAGGAAGGTTTTCCCGCACCCCGGCGGCCCGTACAGCAGCACCCCGCGGGGCGGCTCGATACCGAGCCGCGCGAACGAATCGGGGTGCCGCAGCGGCCAGAGCACCGACTCGGTCAGCGCCTGCTTGGTCTCGGCCATATCGCCCACATCGTCGAGACCGAGATCACCGAGCGCCAATTCCTCGGTTCCGGAACGCGACAGCGGCCGGATGACCTCCAGCGCGCCGCGCAGGTCCTCCTGCTCGAGTAGTGGTTCGGTGCCGTCCCGGCTCGCCCGAGCGGCCGCCCGCAAGGCCGCCTCCCGGCACAGCGCGGCGAGATCGGCGACCACGAACCCGGGGGCCGACGAGGCGATCTCGTCCAGTCGTAGCTCGCCGGTGGGCACCTTGCGCAACAGCTGTTCCAGCAAGGCCCGGCGCATCCCGGCGGTGGGCAGCGTCAACGCGAGTTCCCGGTCACACAGATCGGGCGCCCGTAACCGCCGGTCGATCGCCGCCGGATGCGCGGTGGTGGCCAGCAGCGCCACGCACGGTTCGGCCAGCGCCGCCCGCAACTGATCCAGGATCAGCGTCGCGACCGGTTCGGCCGGTTCGGGTAGCAGCGCATCGATATCGGTGATCAGCAGAATGCCGCCCCGGCCCGAACCCACGGCCGCGGCCGCGGCGGCGACCGCGCGCAAGCGGGCCCCGCTCTCCGCCGCGCCGACCGACGGCCCGTCCAGTTCCACGATCCGGCGCGGTGCCACGACCGCTCTGGCCAGCGTGGTTTTACCCACCCCGGCCGGGCCGGTGACGAGCACACCCAACCGCGGGGCCGCGCCCAGCGCCTTCAGCAATTCGGGTTCGTCGAGTGCCAGGCTCAGCCATTCCGCCAGCTTCGCCGCCTGCGGCTGCACCCCGGCCAGATCCTCCACCTTCAGTTCAGGAGGGGGCGCTGTCCCGACCGGAACGGATCCGGGCAGGTCGCCGCCCGTCACTGTGTCGAGGTGGCTCGGCGCCAGCGCCTGCTCCGGCCCGGGATATTCGTGCACCCGGACCGGGGCCGGCTCGTCACCGGTGGCGACTCCCGCCGTCCACTCGACCGCGGTGTTCGGTTGCACGCTGACCGGCACACCGGGCGGATCGGTGGTGACCACGGTGAGCAATTCGGAGGTCCAGGCGATCCCGAACGCCCGCGACAAGGCCTGACTCGCCACCGACGACGGAATATCCGGTCCCAGTTCCCGGGGCAGCAGGGAGACCGTGTCACCCACGGTCACCACCTTGCCGAGCAGCGCCTGGCGCAGCGTGGCCGCCGGAATCGACTGCGTGGCCTGCCGGGATCCGCTCACGGTGACGCGGCGGGCGCCGTACACCACGGCCGGCGCCACCACCACGCCCGCATTCTCCCGCAGTCCGGCATTGGACAGGGTCACATCGTCGAGGAGCGCGGTACCGGCCGGAGTCCCCGCGGGGGCCCGGCCCACCACGGCCGCGGTACGGCGTGCACCGATGAGTGAGACACCGTCCCATTCGCGTAACCCGAGGGCGGTAAGCGCCTCGGGATGCAGCCGGACCACCCCGCGCCGGGCGTCGGCGGCGGAGGGATTCAGACGAACGGTCAACGCCAACTCAGCCACCGTGCCATTCTGCGCCGTTTTCGGGAATGCCGGGGCGCGGGCCCGGTGACCGGCTACGCAATCCGGGTGTCCGAGGCCGGGCATGGCGACGAACGGTTCTGTCGATCGTGTCCCGGGAGACGGGCCGGGTTCTCGGGTCCGTCCCGGTGCACGGTGAGCGCCACCGTCGATCTCGGTGACGGGGTGTCCCGCGAGCTATCACGATCGATACCGGGTGGAGATACCGCTTACCTCACCCATGGTAACGATGAGATCGCGGTGATCGGTAGCTGAAAGTGTGCGGCCGCGGCCGGCCGCACCCTCTTTATCCGTTGGCGACGATCCCCGCGACCACGGCGACCTTCTGATCGGCCAGCTTCTGCGAGTTGCACACCAGTTTGGCGGTGCCGAGTGCGGCGTTGGGGTTGCCCACGAACGCGCTGTCGGGATTCTCGGCGAGGATCTGACCGATGAGTTGCTGCTGCTGCGGTTCGTCGAGCTGTGCGAACTGGCTGCAGGTGGTGTCGGAGGGGCGGTCCGCGGCAGGGGCGTCGCCGGCGGAATCGTCCTCGGTCAGGGTGGTTTCCGGCGACGGCGCGGGGGTTTCCTCCGCGCCGGGGGTGGTGGTTCCGGCGGTGGCGACGTCGCCGGATTCCGTCTGCGGCGCCGTCTGCGCGGTCGCGGTGTTCTTGCGCAGGCCCGACGCCTCGGCCGGCTCTTCTTCGGAAGAGCAACTCGAAAGCGCCAGCGCCGCGGTGGCGGCAGCGGCGAGCACAACAGTTGAGATTCGCTTCATAACGCATTCCCCGGTGGTCGGCCACGCCGGAGCCTCCGGCGCGCCCAGCAGCGTACCGGGTGGCGCGCGGCCACCCCGGCCGCAGCCGGGGCTCCGGACGCCGGGGTTCAGACTCGGTGGTGCAGGACCATATCCAGTTCGGTGGGGGTGAGCAGACGTTCCAGCCGTTCGTCGATCCTGGCGGTTCCGGAGGGGTCATCGGGTTCGAGTGCCGGGAGTTGCGGCAGTCCCCCGGGGGTCTGGCGGCGCAGTAGCGAGCGAAAGTTCACGGCCCATCACCTCACGGTAGCTGTGTATTTGCTGGCGACGCGTCTTGCTGGCGGTGGCGTGTACGGCAACCGATGGGGTCCCGCAATCAATTCTGCTTCCGGATCGGTGATATCGATACACGGCACGGGAAAATGTGACCGAGCCGTCGCCTATCGCTACTCTTTCTGATACTTGGAGTTTCATCTACCTGGAGGCAATGTTGCCGAAAAACCTCGAAGCCAGCATCGAAATCGCCGCGCCGCCGGAGCGGGTCTGGGCGGTGCTCGCCGACCCGAGCCGGATGCCGGAGTTCAGCCCCCAGTGTGTCCGCATGGTCCCGATCGGCAAGCCGCGAGCGGGCACGCTGACGATCAACCTCAACCGGGACGGTTGGAAGTTCTGGCCGACCACCTCGCGCATCCTGCGCTACGAAAAGAACAGTGCGCTGGCCTTTCGCGTGAGCCAGAACCGGACGGTATGGACCTACACGCTCGAGCCCACCGAGAACGGGACCCGGCTCGTCGAACGCCGGGACGTCCCCAACGGCACCACCTGGGTATCGCGGACCCTGATCGACGCAGTGCTCGGTGGGGAGCCGGCGTTCGAGGAGAACCTCGTGGCCGGGATGAACGAATCGCTGGCGAAGATCAGGACAGCGGCCGAGGCGAACTGAACTTCGGCAGGTTCACGACCTGGGCCGCGTAGGACAGCCCCGCGCCGAAGGCGATGAGCAGCGCGGTATCGCCGGGCTTGGACTGCCCGGTGCGCAGCAAGGTCTCCATCGCCAGCGGAATCGAGGCTGCCGAAGTGTTGCCGGCCTCCTCGATATCGTTGGCCAGCGCGCAGTTCTCCGGCAGTTTCAGCACCCGCGCCATGATCTCGATGATTCGGCCGTTGGCCTGGTGCGGGATCATGGCGTCCAGGTCGTCGGTGGACAGGCCGGCCCGGTCGATGGCGTCGCGGCAGACCTTCTCCAGGGAGTGCGCTGCCCACCGGAACACCGCGGTGCCCTCCATGGCCAGGTAGGGACGGACGGCGTCGGTGCCCTTCTCCTCGATCTCGGCGAAGAACTCGACCCAGTCCTTGTCCTGGCGGATGACGCGGTGCTGGGTGCCGTCGGAACCCCAGACGGTCGGCCCGATGCCCTGTTCCTCGGCCGCGCCCACCACCACCGCGCCCGCACCGTCGGCGAACAGGAACGCGGTACCGCGATCGGCCGGGTTGACGGTGTCGCTGAGTTTTTCCACCCCGATGACGAGCACATGCGAGGCGGTGCCCGCGCGGACCAGGTCCGAGGCCATGGCCAGGCCATGGCAGAAGCCGGCGCACCCCGCCGAGATATCGAAGGCGGCGGCGCCGCCGGTGCCGAGTTCGGTGGCGATCCGGGGCGCGGCGGCGGGAGTCAGCAGCAGGTGGGTCGAAGTGGCGACGATGACGCAGTCGACCTGGTCGCCGGCGATCCCGGCCGAGTCCAGGGCGCCGCGACAGGCGGCCACGCTCATCGAATGGATGGTCTCGGTGTCGTCGGCGAAGCGGCGGGTGCGGATACCCGAACGGGTCCGGATCCACTCGTCGCTGGAATCGATCGGTCCGGCTACCTCGTCGTTGGTCACGACTCGCGCCGGGCGGTACACGCCCAGTCCCAGGATCGCGGTGTGCTGGGCCCCGGTTGTCTGGGCGATCTGAGTAGCCATGGTGCTTCTCCTATGTACCTGCGGCTGGGCCGCCGCGAGGGGACCCGATTTCGATGTGGATTCCTCACCCGCCGGCCGCGTGGTCGCGGTCACCGGGCAATCCGGAGACATGAGGCACCCTCATATTATCTCCTCGTACGGGCGATGGCATCGCTTATTCGATATTCAGCGGGGTTATCGAGATCGACTCCGGGTATTGCGGCGATACACGCCCGCGGCCGCGGGTGGGTACCCGGAGAACAAGCGAGGAACAACTCATGCTCGGACTCGGCATCATCGGCTGGATCATCATCGGCGGTATCGCCGGCTGGATCGCCAGTAAGATCATGAAAACCGACGCCCAGCAGGGCGTTCTGCTCAATATCGTGGTAGGTATCGTCGGCGGGCTCATCGGCGGCTTCCTGCTCTCGGCATTCGGTGTCGACGTGAACAGCGCAGGCTGGTTCTTCAGCTTCTTCACCTGCCTGGTCGGCGCCGTCGTCCTCTTGTTCCTGGTGAAGTTGGTCGTACGGAGGTAGGCCTCGGTTCGACACCCGGTGCCACCGGCCTGTTCGGCGTAAGGTGTGAACGCTTGCGCCGACAGGTTCGGCCGGCCCGTGCGCGGTGACCGGTCGCCACCCGGAGTCCGCGCCGATCGAACCGAGTACGAAAGAGGAATCAGTGGCACGCCGTCCCACGCCGCCCGGCACCCCGGAAACCACCGGTCCGGCCCATCTGGCCGATCTGGTGCGCAGTGCGATCCCGCCGATGCATCCGGCCGGATTGCCCTTCGTGGCCGTTCCGCTCGGGGTCGCCGTCCTGGGCCGCAGGCGGCGCTGGGTCCGCCGGACCGCCCTCGCGGCGGCCGCGGCGAGCGCCGTCTTCTTCCGGCATCCCCACCGGGTCCCGCCGAACCGGGCCGGAGTGGTGGTCGCCCCCGCGGACGGTGAGGTCGCCCTGGTCGACACGGCGGCGCCTCCGCCCGAGCTGGGTCTGGGCGATCAGCCGCTGCCCAGGGTGAGCATCTTCCTGTCGGTCCTGGACGTGCACGTCCAGCGCACGCCGGTCTCGGGCGTGGTGCGCGATGTGCGCTACCGGCGCGGGCAGTTCAAATCCGCCGACCTGGCCGATGCCAGCGAGGTCAACGAACGCAGCAGCATGCTGATCGAGACCGCGGACGGGCAGCAGGTGGTGGTGGTCCAGATCGCCGGTCTGCTGGCCCGGCGCATCGTCTGCGACGCCGCCGCCGGTGACCGGATCACCATCGGCGACACCTACGGCCTGATCCGTTTCGGGTCCCGCGTGGACACCTACTTCCCGGCCGGGACCGAACTGCTGGTGAACATCGGCCAGCGGACGATCGGAGGGGAGACGGTGCTGGCGGTCCTGCCGTCGGCGGGCGTGTGATGGAGCAGGTCATCGAAGGCAGGCGGCGTCGATCGATCCGGCTGCTGCCCAGTATCGTCACCATCCTGGCGCTGTGCTCGGGATTGTCCGCGGTCAGGTTCGGCCTCGAGGGGGAACTGAAGATCGCGCTCGCCATGATCGGCGCGGCCGCGGTCCTGGATACCCTCGACGGCCGGCTGGCGCGGTTGCTGTCGGCGACCACCAAGATCGGCGCCGAGCTGGACTCCCTCTCCGATGCCATCTCTTTCGGGGTGGCGCCGGCGCTGGTGCTCTATGTGGTGCTGTTCAACGGTGCGAGCGGCGGCTCGGGCTGGATCGTCGCACTGCTCTTCGCGGTGAGCATCGTGCTGCGGCTGGCCCGGTTCAACACCCTGCTCGACGACGACACCCGTCCCGATTGGGCGCGCGAGTACTTCGTCGGGGTCCCGGCTCCGGCCGGCGCGCTCATCGCGATGGCTCCCATCGCGGTCTACGTGCAGTTCGGCGACGGCTGGTGGACGAGTTTCCCGGTGGTCGCGGCTTGGACGGTCTTCGCCGCGGCGCTGTGCGTGAGCACCATTCCCACACTGGCCCTGAAATCGGTGTCGGTCGCCCCGCAGGCCGCCGCCGGCCTGCTCGTGCTGGTCGCGCTGGCCGGCGCGGCGCTGATCACCTACCCCATCGTGCTGTTGCTCGTACTGATCGTGCTGTACCTGGGGCATATCCCCTTCGCGTGGTACTCGCGGCGCTGGGTGGCGGCCCGGCCCGAGACCTGGCAGTACAAACCGTCCGAGCGCCGCGCGCAGCGCCGGGCCGACCGCCGGTTGACCGTCCTGCGCCGCCCGGAGATCCGGCGGCCGGCGCTGCGCCGCCCCGATATCCGGCGGCCCGCGCTGCGCGGCGATTCGCGGTTGCGGTTGCGCCGGCCGGGCGGGCGGAACTGAGGGATCGTTTCGTCAACTTGTGGTTGACGATATGCCATGCGTCAACCTATAGTTGACGCATGGCAACAGTACGTCTGGACGACCTCATCGAGGTCATCAAGAAGGCCCGGCCCGACAATGCGCTGGATCAACTCTCCGACGCGGTGGTCACCGCAGGGCATCTCGGTGAGCTGGCCGACCATCTGATCGGTCATTTCGTGGATCAGGCCCGCCGGTCGGGCGCCTCGTGGACCGAGATCGGCGCCAGTATGGGTGTGAGCAAGCAGGCGGCCCAGAAACGCTTCGTGCCCAAACCGCCGGGCGATCCCTCCGCCGAGATGGATCCCAATGCCGGATTCGGCAAATTCACCCCGCGCGCTCGCATGGTCGTGGTCGCGGCCCAGGAGGCCGCGAATATCACCGGCGGTGCCGAGATCTCCATCGGCCACCTGGTCCTGGGCCTGCTCAGTGAGGCGGACGGCCTGGCCGGTCAGTTGATCGTGGAGCAGGGGGTCGCGCTGGCCGATGTCGCGAGCGCGGCGCTGACCGCGGTGGGCGGCGATGCGACAGCCGGACCGGAGGCCCTCAAGACGGCGACCGCCGCCGGCAAGATGAGCGGACTCATCCCCTTCGGCGCCGACGCGAAAAAAGCGCTGGAGCTGACTTTCCGCGAGGCCCTGCGGCTCGCGCACAACTACATCGGCACCGAGCACATCCTGCTCGCCGTGCTCGAATTGGAGAACGGCTCGGGCATCCTGAGCGATGCCGGATTGCGCAAGGAGCCGATCGAGACCCGGTTGCTCGAACTGCTGCGGCAGATCGTCGCCGAGAAGGAATAACGTACGCCCGGCCGTGGAAGCGCCCGGGACTCCGCGCCGTGCGATCACCGCGATTCGAACCGGTCCGCGGTGCGTCCTGGGCCGGGTGGCGCCCGTCCGCCGCGCTGGTGTTACCGCAGGCGGCGGTCCCGATGCGCCCGATCCGGGCCGGTGGCCCGGTAATCTATAGCAATGGCGGATGAAACGGACTCCGACCTGGTGGCCGGTGAGCACAGGGACGATCTGCTGCGCGCATTGACCTACGTCTCCACCGAATCGTTGTCGGACGGGAGCTATGTGGTCAACGGTGATCTACCGCCGGAGGTCGCGCCGCCGTTCATTCGCGCCATCATGCGGGTCGAGGCCGAGCTGCTGCTACACGATGCCGAATTCGTCACGATCGACGAGGGGGAGCCGCGCACCCCGGAGGAACGGCGTGCGGATGCCTTTCTGGCTCTTGCTCTGCGGGTCACCGACAGTCTCTGAGTTTTCGGCACCGCCTCCGGCATCGCAGGGTTCGGGGCGCCTCGGTCTCCATTCTTCACTCCGCCGATCGGTCGCTGTGCGCCTTCGCTCTGTCGCTCCGGAATCGGGACGGGCGCCGGGCTTATTCGGGTAGCCGTATCGGGGGTCGTCGCACTCTTCGTGTCGACCGACCTTGCACTCGGAACCGGCGAGTGCTAAAAATGGCTTTGGCACTCCCCACCGGAGAGTGCCAAGGTCGGGACGGTGAGATCGGGTACCACGACACCCCTGGTCGTCCGTCGCGGGCACCGAGCCTGGCCACAAGCGTAGCTAAAGGGTGACCCGACAATGCGGTCATCCTGTGTGTCAGCCTCATTATTTGGAGGATCTCACCGCAATGGCCAAGACAATTGCGTACGACGAAGAGGCCCGTCGCGGCCTCGAGCGGGGTCTGAACGCCCTCGCCGACGCGGTCAAGGTGACGCTGGGGCCGAAGGGCCGCAACGTCGTGCTCGAGAAGAAGTGGGGCGCCCCCACGATCACCAACGATGGCGTGTCCATCGCCAAGGAGATCGAGCTGGAGGACCCGTACGAGAAGATCGGCGCCGAGCTGGTCAAGGAAGTCGCCAAGAAGACCGACGATGTCGCGGGCGACGGCACCACCACCGCCACCGTGCTCGCCCAGGCGCTGGTGCGCGAGGGTCTGCGCAATGTCGCGGCCGGCGCGAACCCGCTGGGCCTGAAGCGCGGCATCGAGAAGGCCGTCGAGGCCGTCACCGCCCGGCTGCTCGACTCCGCCAAGGAGATCGACACCAAGGAGCAGATCGCGGCCACCGCGGGTATCTCCGCGGGCGACTCGTCCATCGGTGAGCTGATCGCCGAGGCCATGGACAAGGTCGGTAAAGAAGGCGTCATCACCGTCGAAGAGGCGCAGACCTTCGGTCTGTCGCTGGAGCTCACCGAGGGTATGCGCTTCGACAAGGGCTACATCTCGGGCTACTTCGTCACCGACCCCGAGCGTCAGGAAGCGGTCCTCGAGGATCCCTACATCCTGTTGGTCGGCTCGAAGGTCTCCACCGTCAAGGACCTGCTGCCGTTGCTGGAGAAGGTCATCCAGGCCGGCAAGCCGCTGCTGATCATCGCCGAGGACGTCGAGGGCGAGGCCCTGTCGACCCTGGTCGTGAACAAGATCCGCGGCACCTTCAAGTCCGTCGCCGTCAAGGCCCCGGGCTTCGGTGACCGCCGCAAGGCCCAGCTCGCCGATATCGCCATCCTCACCGGTGGCGAGGTCATCAGCGAAGAGGTCGGCCTCTCCCTGGAGACCGCCGGCATCGAGCTGCTCGGCCAGGCGCGCAAGGTCGTCGTCACCAAGGACGAGACCACCATCGTCGAGGGCGCGGGCGACGCGGAGGCCATCCAGGGCCGCGTGGCGCAGATCCGCACCGAGATCGAAAACTCGGATTCGGACTACGACCGCGAGAAGCTGCAGGAGCGCCTGGCCAAGCTGGCCGGCGGTGTTGCGGTCATCAAGGCCGGTGCCGCGACCGAGGTCGAGCTCAAGGAGCGCAAGCACCGCATCGAAGATGCCGTGCGTAACGCCAAGGCCGCCGTCGAAGAGGGCATCGTCGCCGGTGGTGGCGTGGCTCTGCTGCAGTCGGCTCCGGCTCTGGAGGACCTGAAGCTCGACGGTGACGAGGCGACCGGCGCGAACATCGTGCGGGTGGCGCTGTCGGCTCCGCTGAAGCAGATCGCCTTCAACGCCGGCCTCGAGCCCGGCGTCGTCGCGGAGAAGGTTTCCAACCTGCCCGCCGGTCATGGCCTCAACGCCGCGACCAACGAGTACGAGGACCTGCTCGCCGCCGGTGTCGCCGACCCGGTCAAGGTCACCCGCTCGGCCCTGCAGAACGCGGCCTCCATCGCGGCCCTGTTCCTGACCACCGAGGCCGTTGTCGCCGACAAGCCGGAGAAGGCGGCCGCCGCGCCGGCCGATCCGACCGGCGGCATGGGCGGCATGGACTTCTGAGTCCCGCCTCCCGGCAATCCTTTTCGAATCGAGGGCCGGTCCACCGTTATGGTGGACCGGCCCTCGGTCTGTTCAGGTACGCCGCCGGAAACTCGCGGGCCGGACCCGCCGTGCGACGGCGGGTCCGGCCCCGATGGATCGGCGGTCAGAGGCCTGTTACCGCGAGCACACGGAACGGGGCGGTGGGTGTGCCGGGACCCAACGGCCCGCCTCTGTCGAATTGCGAGGCGACCACGAGTACGCGGTCCCTGTCGTGGACCAGTGTGGTGGGAGTGCCTAGCGCGTCGTCGTGGTATTCGGCGGTCCGGGTGGCGGTGTAGCCGTTATCGGACAGGGCCCAGGTGCTGACGATGTCGTTGGCGTTGAGGGCCGCCCGCAGGGTGGTGCCCTCCAGATCGAGACCGTCGCCGAGGGGGAGTTCGCCGCCGACGAGATTCACTCGGCGGATCGGCGTGGGGTCCGGGGTGAGGGCGACCCGGTAGAGATCGCCTCCGGTGGAGTCCGCGGTCAGCAGATAGGCGCCGGCGGGGTCGGCGACTATTCCGTTGAGGGTGTAGGCGTCGGGGCCGTGTGGTTCCAGGACGGACGTCAGATCGAATGCCGGGGCCAGTTTTCCGTGCCCGGCCCCGGTCAGTGCTCGGTCCAGGTCGGCGGGGGTGACCTGGTAGATGAGGTCGCGGCGGCTGTCGGTGAGATAAGCCGTCCCGTCGGGCCCGAAAGCGATGTCGTTGACGAAATGGTCGGCCGTTCCCGGTACGTCGAATCGTGCGCGCAGTTCCCGCGAATCGATGTCGTAGACGGCTACCCCGGCGGTCGAGTCGAGGACCCACAGCCGACCGGCTCGGTCGACTCGTAAACCGTTCGCGGTCCGGCGGCCGTCGGTTCCGGAGGGCAGGAAGACTTCCGCCCGGGTGGCGCCGACGGCGTTCCGGTAGATCGTCCCATCGGCATAAGAGCCGACATAGGTATCGCCGGTTTGCTCGTCCAGAGCTATGCCTTCGGGATAGACGCGGTCGCCGGGAAGCTCGAATGCGGTGTCGATACGGGGCGCCGGGGTCGGTTCCGCCGGATGCCCGCAGCCCACCAGAACAAGGCCGGCGGCAGCCGCGAGCACGGCGGCGGACCAGCGGCCGGGGGTGGTACGAGACATGGCTCATGCCCTTCTGTGCAAGGTGTTCAGGCCGATTAGGTGTAGGCTAATCTAGATTAGAGTTCTAATCTTAGTCAAGACTCTAATGGACGCAGGCATGGATACCATGCCTGCATGACGTCCATGCCCGCCGAGGAGCGCATCGGTTCGTATGTCAAACGTGCCGAACAGGCGCGGAACGCGGCCAAGAGTGCCGCGCTCAAACCCATCGGCGTCACGGAGGCGCAATACGCGGCGCTGTTTTTCCTCAGTGAAAATCCCGGTATCTCGGCGGCGGCCCTGGCCCGGCTGTGCGGGGTGACACCCCCGACGATGAACACGGTGCTGACCAACCTCGTCGACCGCGGACTGATCGAACGCACCCCGCATCCGTGGCACAGGAACATACTGGAAACGCGCCTCACCGAACGAGGGGAAACGGTGATGGGAGAGGCCGACGCCCGCGCGATCGCGGTCGAGCGAACCGTCGGCGACGGATTCACCGATGCCGAACGGGAAACGCTGTGCCGGTTGCTCACTCGCTGTGCCGAACTGTTCGATACCGCCCGGGTGGACGTACCGGCGGCTTTCGCCGCCGGGCGCGCCGAAAAGTAGGGGCCCGCAGGGCGGCTCACCATCTGGTGGACGGCCTCCGGCGTTCCGCACCTATCAGAGCGGGATGGCGTGCGGGCGGCCGGCGGTCGGCTCGGTGACCACCCGGGCGGCGAGGCCGAAGACATCGTGCAGCACGTCCGAGTGTACGACGTCGTCGGCTCGTCCAGCAGCATGATGTCGGTTTCTTCCGCTGGCCGCGCACCCTCGTCGGCATCGCCGCGGGAGCGTGTCTGGGTGTAGCCGGAATCCTGACCCAGGGGCATCCGCGCAACGCTGCCGCCGAGCCGGGCCTGGCCGAGCCCGACCTGCGCGACGGCCGTGCGCGCGGGTGCGGCCTTGTGTGATCCGCCACGGTCCGTACCGCCCGTCCGGTTGGGTGACAATGGTCGGATGAGTGGCGTACAGGACAGCGAAGCCGATCCCTACCTCTGGCTCGAAGAGGTCACCGGCGAGCGGGCACTCGATTTCGCCCGGGCGCACAACGACGTCGTCATGGAGCGCTTCGCCGCGGCCGACCGGTTCGACGTGCTCCAGCGCCGGATCCTGGACATGCTGGATACCGACGCCAAGATCGCCTTCCCCAGGCGGCGCGGGCAGTGGCTGTACAACTTCTGGCGCGATGCGGCACATCCGCGCGGTCTGTGGCGGCGCACCACCTTCGCCGAATACGTGAAGGCGGAGCCCCAATGGGATGTCCTGATCGATCTCGACGCGGTCGCCGCCGCCGAGGACGAGAACTGGGTCTGGGGCGGTGCCGGAGTGTTGCGCCCGGCCCAGAGCCGGGCGCTGATCAGCCTGTCGCGGGGTGGTGCGGACGCCAAGGTCGTCCGTGAATTCGATATGGAAGCCCGCGAATTCATCGCCCCGGCGGACGGGGGCTACTTCCTGCCGGAAGCGAAGTCGCGGATCAGTTGGATCGATATCGATTCCGTATATGTAGGAACCGATTTCGGCCCCGGCTCGCTCACCGGATCCGGATATCCGCGGATCGCGAAACGCTGGCGCCGGGGTACCGCGCTCGACGCCGCGGAAACAGTTTTCGAGGGCGCGGTAACCGATGTCTCGGTCTCGGCGGGTTACGACCGGACCCCCGGCTACGAGCGGCACTACATCGCACAGGCGACCGATTTCTTCCACGAAGAGCTCTTCCTGCTGGAGGACGACGGTTCCCGGACCCGCCTGGAGACACCGTCGGACGCCGACGAGTCGTGGTACAAAGAATGGTTGCTGGTCCGGTTGAAATCGCCGTGGGAGGTCGGGGGCAACACCTATCCCGCCGGCGCCCTGGTCGCCACGAATTTCACCGATTTCCTTGCCGGCGGGCGCGATTTCGATGTGCTGTTCGAGCCGGACGCGCACACCTCGCTGCACGGATACGGCTGGACCGAGAACCATCTGCTGCTGGTGACCCTCGAGGATGTGCAGACCAAGCTGTACGTTCTCACTCCGGGTGCCGAGGGCTGGCGCACGGAACCGCTCGCCGACACCCCCGCCATGGCCACCACCGGCATCATGAATCTCGACCCGCTCGAGGGCGGGGACGACTACATGCTGATGACCAGTGGGTTCACCACACCGACGACACTGCTCGCGGGGTCGGTCGGTGCGCCGGTGACCGAATGGAAACAGGAGCCCGCGTTCTTCGACGCGACCGGTATCGAGACCGAACAGTTCTTCGCGCGCTCGGACGATGGAACATCGATCCCGTACTTCGTGATCCGGCACCGCGATACCCGGGATACGCCGGCGCCCACGGTGATGTCGGGCTACGGCGGGTTCGAGGTGTCCCGGACCCCCGGCTACGGCGGCGCTTCCGGTATCGGATGGCTGGAACAGGGCGGCACCTATGTGATGACCAATATCCGCGGCGGCGGGGAATACGGGCCGCAGTGGCACACCTCGGTGCAGAAGGAGAACCGGTACAAGGTGTACGAGGATTTCTCCTCGATCGCCCGCGATCTGGTGGCCCGCGGAGTAACCACCGCCGATCGGCTCGGTGCCGTCGGCGGCAGCAACGGCGGTCTGCTGATGGGCGTGATGCTCACCCGCTACCCGGAATTGTTCGGGGCGATAGTCTGCCAGGTGCCGCTTCTGGATATGCGGCGGTACCACCGGCTGCTGGCGGGTGCGTCCTGGGTGGCCGAATACGGTGACCCGGATGTGCCGGAGGAATGGGCCTATATCAGTCGGTACTCCCCCTATCAGCGGGCCGCGGAAACCGGTGCGGGCGCGACCTATCCGCCGATCCTGCTGACCACCTCCACCCGTGACGATCGTGTGCATCCGGGGCATGCCCGCAAAATGGCGGCGCTGCTGGAGGATCAGGGACACCGGGTCTGGTACCACGAGAACATCGAGGGCGGGCACGGCGGCGCCGCCGACAACAAGCAGTCGGCGTTCCAGGCGGCATTGATCTACGAGTTCTTCACCCAGATGCTCATCGAGGGCCGGACCGCGAAGTGATCCGGCCGGTCACCGATCGTGTAACCACTTCTCGATACGGTCGACCACGTCGGCGGGTTCGGAGATCCAGCCGTTGTGGCCCAGCGGCCGGGGTGCGTGCCAGGTCGTCTTGTCGGCGTTCGGCAGTTTGTCCAGCAGATGCCCGGCCGACGTCCGCGGGGCCAGTTCGTCACCGGTCAGGGTGATCGAGAGTACGGGCAGTTTCAGCCGGGCGAGACGTTCCTCGTAGTCGATATCGGCGCCGGCCGGGTCGAACCGGCCGGTGCGGGCCAGCCGGGCCCAGTCGGAGACGAGCACCTTCGACTGGCGGCCGAAACCGTTGGGGCCGAGTTTGTCGCCCGGCCACACTCCGGCCAGTCCGGCGGTCAGCGAGACCGCGGCGGTGCCGACCAGCATGCCCGGTGCGAGCAGACCGCGGAAACCCCGGTAGTAGGGGGTCCCGGACGCGACGAGGATCAGTCCCGCGAGGCGGCCGCGGACCCGCGCCGCGTACAGCGCCGACAGTTGCCCGCCCATACTGTGGCCCAGCACGTACGGGGAGCGGTCGGGGAAGCGGGTGCGTACCACCTCGAAGATCGCCGGGAAATCCACCGCGGCTAGTTCGTGGTATCCGTAGGTGCTGGCCGCGCTCGGTTTCGGTGAACTGGCGCCGTTGCCGCGCAGTTCGCCCACCGCGACATCGATGCCGCGCCGGGCGAGCGCACGAGCGAAATAGAGGTAGTACTCGCCGGGAACGCCGAGCCCGGGTATCAGTACGACCACCGGGCGAGGTGTATCCGGGGTGACCGGACGCCCGTCCGACCCCGTGGCCGGGACCAGCCGCACCGGGACGGTACTGCCGTCGGGCATCTGGATCGCAACGGTCTCCACCGGTCAAGGCTAGCCGCCGGACGCCCGCGCCCGGCGGCGTGGTCAGGCCCGGATCGCGCCCACGATGATCCGGCTCAGCACCCGGATCACCTCGTCGAGCGGTTGCCGCGGTTCGGCCCCGCTCCATTCGTCCACCACATAGTTGACCGCGCCGATGATGGCGAGCATGCGCAGGTCGTAGTCACCGGTCGGGATTTCACCGTGCAGTGCGGCGTCCTCGGCGGCCTTGGCGAGCACCGAACTCCAGGCCCGGCGCGACTCCCCACGCATCTTCTCGACTTTGGTCCCGGCACCGACCACTTCGACGAGCACGACCCGAGCCCGCCGCATATCGGTGCCGATGGATTGCACATAGGCGCGGATGGCGCCGTCGATCCGCTCCAGCGCGCTCTGGTCGGTGCTCTGATCGAGGGAGGCGAGCACCGCGGTCCGCGATTCCCGGTCGATGAGAGCGAAGAGTTCGACAAGGAGCGATTCGCGGCCGGTGAACTCTTCGTAGAACTGGCGCGAGGACAACCCCGCGTCTTTACAAATGGCCCCTACCGAGCTATTGGCATACCCGTCTCTCGCAAAAACCGTCAGGCCGGATTCGAGAAAACGAGCGCGTCGCTCGCGTTGCCGATCTTCTACGGGCTGCCCGGCATACCGTCGTCCCGAATTCGCTTCCTGTGACATCGCGCAGAACAATACCGAAAAGCCCGATCCTCACGTCATCGATCGGGCCTTTCGTAGCATGCCGGTAGCACAGTACGGGTTTGCCGAAAGTTGGCTGCCCGCAACTCGGGTCACCGGCGGAACTGTCAAACCGGACAATACCCGGATCCTCGCTGGTCCAGCGGATTTTAGAGGGAATTTCTAGAATAATTTCCATAGGCCGGGCATGACCACTGCAATAACCCGGCAACACATAGGGTTCACCTTATGGGAACCGCACTGCTGTATGGGCTGGGTACGGCAATTCCATTGCTGATCGGTGCGGCCATCGGTTTGCGAACCACATTGCCCAAGCCATTGCTCGCTTCGCTGATGGCGTTCGGTGCGGGCACCATGATCGCCGCCGTGACCAACGAACTGTTCGAACCCGCCTTCCTACAGGCAGGGGCATTCACCGCCGGCGCCGCGTTGTTTCTCGGCGCCGCCGTGTACGTGGTCGCCAACCGGCTCCTCGAGCGCCGGCAGGGGACGGGAGCGGTCGGCTGGGCACTCATGCTCGGAACAGTTCTCGACGGTGTTCCGGAGAATACGGCGCTCGGGGTATCGCTCGGGTCGGGCGGCGGGATCGTGCTGCTGGTCGCCATCGCCGCGGGCAATGTACCGGAGGCGATCGGGGGATCGGCCCTGCTGCACCGGCAGCGAAACGTGCCCCCCGGTAGGGCGTTCACCCTCTGGCTCCTCACCGGCGCGGTCCTCGTCATGGTCACCGTCGCCGGAAACCTGCTCTCCGACCATCTCGAGCCGACCCATATCAGTGCGATCCAGGCCTTCGCGGGCGGCGCCACCATCGCGGTCCTCGCCGATTCGCTCATGCCCGAGGCGTACCGGGAGGGCGGCTGGTGGGTCGGCATGGCGACCTCGATCGGTTTCCTGGTCGCCTTCCTGCTGGGATGACCGGCCGGACAGGCGGATAATCGGTTTTCCCGCACGGCCGGTCGGTGCAGGATGGCAGCGGTATGGCTGCCGACGCCTCCCGCCCTGTATTCCCCCGCGACCTCCGGCTGCTGCGGGACCGGTCCTTTCGCGGAATCTTCCTGGGTGCCGCGTGCTCGGGCGCGACCGACGGAATCGTGCCCGTCGCCTTCGCCGTGCATTCGATCGAGGTGTTCGGTTCCGCCGGTTCCCTGACCGTCATCCTGATCGCGCTCTGGGCCGGGCGGTTCGTGTGCACACCCGTCGCCGGGATCGCCGCCGCCCGCCGCGACCAGTTCGCGATCATGATCGGGTCCGATGTGGCCCGCATCCTCGCCCAGGCCGGACTGGCGCTGGTGCTGGTGGGCACGGGCCGGGATTCGCTGCCGGCCATGGCGGTGTCGGCCGCCCTCTACGGCGCGGCCACCGCTTTCTACGCTCCCGCTCTTGCCACGGTGCTGCCCCGGGTGGTGCCCGGACCCGGACTGCGCCGGGCCAACGCCCTGATCGCGCTGGTTGCCGATATCAGCGTGCTCATCGGTCCGGCAGCGGCCGTGGCGTTGTCGGCGATGGTCGGATTCGTCTGGATTCTGGTGCTGGATTCGCTGACCTTCGGCGCGAACCTACTCGCACTGGTCTACGCCCGGCGCGCGGCCGGGCTTGCTCCCGGTCCGGGCGGACCGCTGGGAATCGGCGGAGCGCGGGGTGTGGGCGGGTCGGCGGTGCGCGCCGGGTGGACATCGATGCGCGGGATCGTGGCCCGTGCGCCCTGGCTCGGCTGGTCGGCCGGGCTGTGGTTCGCGGTGTCCTTCGCGATCGGACTGGTCGCGGTGGCCGGCCCGGCGCTGACGGTCACGGCGACCGGCGGCGGTGGGCTGTGGGCGGCGCTCGCGACCGGTATGGCCCTGGCCGCCCTGGCCGGATCGTTGTCGGTGATCGCCGGTGCCGCGCGGTTCGGCTGGCGCACCGCCTGCGCCGCGCTGGCCGCCGCTGTCGTCCTGGAGCTGGCCGCGCTGGCCGGTTACGGCCGAGAGGTGAGTGGACCGGCGTTGCTGTTCGCCGGTTGTCTGGTCGCCGGGTTCGCGGTCTCGGTCACCGGCATCGTCTGGCAGTCGCTGATCCAGGCGGAACTGCCGACCGAGGAGCTCGGGGTGTTCGGTTCGGTGGAAGGTTTCCTGGGGGCCGCGGGTGTCCCGGCGGGGATGATCGCGGGCGGGTGCGCGCTCACCGGAGTCGAATACGTGGCGGTAGGGGTCGCGGTGGCACTGCTCGGCTGTAGCGTCGCCGTCCGGGTGACCATGCGCACATCCGCGCACGCCCGGCGGGGGTCCGCGGCGGACCCGGTCGAGGCGTCGTAGCACCGTCGCGGCCCGTCAGGGCCCGGTGGGACCGTCGGCGCGGCACCGGTGTGCTCAGCGGCGGGAGGCGGGCGGGTGGCCCCGGCCGGAGCCGGGAGAGTTAGGCTCGACACCGTGACTTCCCACTACGATGTCGTCGTTCTCGGTGCTGGTCCCGGCGGTTACGTCGCCGCGATCCGCGCCGCTCAACTCGGCCTGCGAACAGCGATCGTCGAGCAGAAATACTGGGGTGGCGTGTGCCTGAACGTGGGCTGCATCCCGTCCAAGGCGCTGCTGCGCAATGCGGAGCTGGCCCATATCTTCACCAAGGAAGCGAAAACCTTCGGGATCAGCGGGGAGGCGACCTTCGATTTCGGGGCGGCCTTCGATCGCAGCCGTAAGGTCGCGGACGGCCGGGTCAAGGGCGTCCACTTCCTGATGAAGAAGAACAAGATCACCGAGTACGACGGCAAGGGTTCGTTCACCGACCCCAACACCATCTCGGTCGAGCTCAGCAAGGGTGGCACCGAGTCGATCACCTTCGACAACGTCATCATCGCCACCGGCACCAACACCAAACTGCTGCCGGGCACCTCCCTGAGCAAGAACGTCGTCACCTACGAGGAGCAGATCCTCACCCGCGACCTGCCGGGTTCGATCCTGATCGTCGGCGCCGGCGCCATCGGTATGGAGTTCGGCTACGTCCTGCGCAACTACGGCGTGGACGTGCGCATCGTGGAGTTCCTGGACCGCGCGCTGCCCAACGAGGACGCCGATGTCTCCAAGGAGATCACCAAGGCGTACAAGAAGCTCGGTATCACCATCACCACCGGTGCGGCCGTGCAGTCCATCGACGACGACGGGTCCAAGGTCACCGTCGCGATCAAGGACAACAAGTCCGGCCAGGTGGAGACCGTCACCGTCGACAAGGTGCTGCAGGCCGTCGGCTTCGCGCCCCGGGTCGAGGGCTTCGGGCTGGAGAACACCGGTGTGGCGCTCACCGACCGCGGCGCCATCGCGATCGACGACAATATGCGCACCAACGTCGCGGGTATCTACGCGATCGGTGATGTGACGGCGAAACTGCA
Organism: Nocardia sp. NPDC002869; assembly: GCF_046764065.1. Lineage (NCBI taxonomy): Bacteria > Bacillati > Actinomycetota > Actinomycetes > Mycobacteriales > Nocardiaceae > Nocardia > Nocardia sp. NPDC002869. The sequence goes on along the minus strand of NZ_JBKOOL010000009.1, from coordinate 31,942 downwards.
GCTCGCGCATGTCGCGGAGGCGCAGGGCGTGGTCGCGGCCGAGACCATCGGCGGTGCGGAGACGCTGCCCCTGGGCGACTACCGGATGATGCCGCGCGCCACCTTCTGTCAGCCGCAGGTCGCCAGCTTCGGTCTCACCGAGCAGCAGGCGCGCGACGAGGGCTACGACGTGAAGGTCGCGACCTTCCCGTTCACCGCCAACGGCAAGGCGCACGGTCTCGGCGACGCCACCGGTTTCGTCAAGCTGATCTCGGACAACAAGTACGGCGAACTGATCGGTGGCCATTTGATCGGCCCCGATGTCTCCGAACTGCTGCCCGAACTGACCCTGGCCCAGAAATGGGATCTCACGGTCAACGAGCTGGCCCGCAATGTGCATACGCACCCGACGCTGAGCGAGGCGCTGCAGGAGGCCATCCACGGCCTGGCCGGGCACATGATCAATTTCTGATCCCCTCGGATCCTTCTTGTTCCCCGACCCGGCGTCGTGCCCGCACGGTGCCGGGTCGCTTCGTTTCCGGCCATCGTGCCCGGCGGGCTCCCGCGCCCTGCTGTTCGCGAATCCCGGAGGCAGACGGCCCGGGTGATTCACCCGGCGCTGCGGTCGAGCCATAGGCAGCCGGCAGGTTCCCGCTGTGTGCGAGAACTCGGGTGGACCGTCTCGTACGCGCCGTGCTGCCCGGGACGGTTTCCGCGGTAAGCCGCTTTCCGGTGTGGGAGCCCGTCGGTGGCCGGACGGTAGATCCGGGCGGCCGCTCGCGGCGGCGAATGCGCAGCGGATTCTCCCGGGATATATTCCGGTGGTGAGCCCGGAACCGCCGCGGCCGCCCGCCCGAGCCCGGGTCGCCGCCACACGCCTGGTTCTCGGTGTGTCCGCGGCGCTGATGCTGTTCGTGTTCCTGCTGATCGCGGTTTTCGTCGACGCCCGGGTGGTGCGCACCGAGGTGGTGCGCACCGAAACCCGGCCGGTCACCGTCGAGTACGACGGCGCCACCTATTACGCGGGCCTACTGCGCCGGGAGAGCCTGCTGCTGCACCGGCGGCTGCCGGATGCGATCGTGGTCGGCCGGGATCCGGGTATGGGATACGGCCACCCGGTGTACTTCGAGATCCTCGGTAATCGCGACCCCGAGCTCGCCTCGGCGCAATGGAGCCCGGAGGGAGTGTCGATCCGCCTCGACTCCGGACACGAGATATTCGTCCCCGCCGACGCTTTCACCGGCGGCCGGTAACCACACCCGGCGAACCAAAACGGCGCGGCCTCCGGTGGCCTGCTCTCGGCCGTGACCGATCCGTTCTTCGGGCTGATGGCGCAGTGGCAGCCGTTAGAACTCATCCGGCGCAATGTCGCAGAGAACGGGTCCTCGCGCACTACTCACACCGCGGATCTCACCGGCCCGGGTGGTGTGGTGGTCGCCCGGCACGAACAGGAGGTCTACGCGCGCTTGCGGCAGCCGAGCCGACGCGGGAGATCAGAAAACGTCGCGGCGGATACGGAGGGTGGTGATGGTGGCGGCCAGTCCCTCGTATTGATTGACCAGCAGCACGATTTCGATGAGGCGGCGGTCGTCGTAGTAGGTGGACAGGTGTGCCCAGGCGGCATCGTCGATATCGCGGGTGTGGACCAGCTGATCGACCGCGGTGAGCAGGGCCCGGTGTTTGTCGGTCCAGCCCTGCGCGTCGGCTCCGGCCCGGATCCGCTCCAGGATCTCCGGCGTCACCCCGGCCCGCCGGCCCAGGCGGATGTGGTGGTCGGTCTCGTACGCGCAATCGCGCAGATGGGCCACACGCAAGATGACCAGTTCGGTGTCGTGCCGGCGCAGCCGCCCACCCGGCATCAGCGTTCCGGAGAAGTGCAGCCAGCCGCGGAACAGCCGCCCGGCCCGGCCCAGCGTGCTGAACAGCTGCGCGTCGGCCGTACCCGAGGCCCGCGAGAGCACCTGCCAGGCCGCCCAGTTGACCGGTCCCAGCTCGCGGAGCCGGCCGGGGGTTATCCGTGGTCGCTCCTGCGAAACCATGACATCGTCCTCTCCGGTGTGTCGTACGGCCACGGTGCCCGCCGGGCTCCCAGTGGCGCGGCACCGCTCCCGAACCTACCCGCCGGTGTGCCGCTCGAACAGGCGGCTTCTCGGCATGTGTATCACGAGCGTGCGGAGTCGCCGTGCTCGAGCAGTGCGGAGACCGTGACGAACCGGTAGCCCTGCGCGTGCAGTTGCGCGGCGATCGGGACGATCGCGGCCCGGGAGGCCGACCCGGTGGCGTACATGGTGTGCAGCAGAACGATCGACCCCGGGCGCGCCTGGTCGACGGCGGCGTCGACGATGTCCCCGGTGGAGGTGTTGCCGTCCTCGGGTTCGACATCCCAGGTGACCGTCGTGCGGTCGTGATCGGCGAGGTAGTCGGGCAGGGTCCACAATTTCTTGCCGTAAGGCGGGCGGAAGGTGATGTCGCCCTGGTATCCGGCGGCCCGGATCTCGGTATCGGTACCTTCCACCTCGTCGACGACCGTATCGGACGAGACCAGCACCATCCGCCGGTGGTTGTAGGTGTGGTTGCCCATCTCGTGACCGGCCGCCACGATCGCCCGGCCCAGCTCGGGGCGGGCGGCCAGATCGCGGCCGTTGAGATAGAAGGTGGCGGGGATACCGGCGGTGGCGAGCAGCTCGAGCACCTCGGGGGCGCGCTCGGACGGTCCGTCGTCCAGCGTCAGGGCCACCACCTTCTCGGTGGTCTCCACGCGGTCCACCAGCCGTCCGGCCAGCTGGTAGGTCCGTGAGTTCATCAGGAAATAGCCGCCGACCGCGACGATCAGTGCCGTAACCACGGCGACTGCCGACCCCGCCAACCACTTTCGCATCCCAGGTGTATATCAGGTGCCGGGCGGCCGACGTAGGAGTGCGCCGCAGACCTCGGGCGGCGTCACGTCCGGTGGTCCGGTCCACATCAGCGGTCCGGCGGCAGTGGTGCAGCGGAATCGAGGCGACCGTCAGGCGGTGCGGTCCGTACGATCCGTTCCCGTTCCAGTGCTCGTCCCGCGGCGTACGCGTTTGCCGCGGGCGACCTCGGTCGCGAGGGCGTCGAGGGGTTGGGCGAACCGGGCCAGCGGATCCACCAGTTCGGCGAGCCATTCCCGGGCGGCGGCCGGCCCGTCGGGATCCAGCGCGTAGAACCGGCGGTTGGCTTCCGAGCGCACGCGGACCAGTCCGGCTTCCCGTAATACCTTGAGATGCTGGGATACCGCGGGTTGCGAGATCGGGGTGTGGCCGCGGATCTCCTCGACCAGGGTGCCGGCGGACCGTTCACCGCCGGCCACCAGTTGCAGTATCGCGCGGCGCACCGGATCGGCGAGCGCCTCGAACACGCTCGCCGGGGAAGGCCGGCTCATCAGGACCGCTCCTCCTCCTCGGGGGTGACGGTGTAGAAGCCGGTGGTCGCCTCGGCGCCCGCGTGGGCCTGCGCCGGATCGTCGCCGTCGGCGATCGCCGCCTCCGCCCAGCCGGTCGCCGCGGTCCGGACGAATTCCAGACCTTCGGGGGTGGCCGGGAATTCCAGCGCCACCGCCGGGTCGACTCCCGCACCGGTTTCCAGGTGCAGGCCGAGTCCCATGAGTGCCAGATCCCAGCCGACACCGACCGCGCCGGGGCCGTATTGTTTCCACATCTCCGGATCGACCGGTGCTTCGTGCACCAATTCGAGTGTGGTCCCGCCGGCGCCGGGTTCGAGCCGGATTTCGAGCCAGGAAACCATGGGTCCCATCTCCCAGGTCACCGCGAACCGTTTCGGTCGTTCACATTCTTCGACCACACCGCCGGCATTTCCTTCGAGCTGATACCTGCCGCCCACGGCCAACTCGCCGGTGATCGGCAGGAACCAGCGCGGAATCCGTTCGATATCGGTGAGTGCCTCCCACAGATCGTCCGGATCGGTGGCGTAGGTGCGCCGCGCCACGGCGATCCGGGTGACCGCTCCTTGGCGTTCGGCGGTGCGGACCTCCCGGGCGACCAGTCCTGCGATGGCGGCGGGATCGGTGAGCAAAGCCATGTCTTCCTCCCTTTATAAGTTTCAACTTATATTAGCGCGGGGTGGCGGGTTGCGCCAGGCCGGAAGCGCCGGGTGGGGGAGGCGGTCCGGAAACGCAGGCCCCGCAACCGTTTCGGGGCGCACGCGCGGACCCGCGCGGGAAATCGACCGTGTTTATCCGGGCGCTCGTCGGGATAAAGTGACGGGCGGACCGCGGGGTGGGATTCCGCGGCGGAATTCGGTATCGCCGGAGCCCGCGCGCGGTCCCGTCCGAGGCCACTGCGCTCGGCTCGGGCGGGTAATGGATCAATTCGCTACTCCAGACGGCCCGTGCCGGTCAGGCGCGCAGCGGTCTACGCGCCGCCCGCGGTCCGCGCGTGATCTGACCCGGCCTGACCGGTGGCCGGTGCGGCGGGCCAGAATTCTTTCGGCTCGGCCGCCGCCGCCTGCCGGACGCCGGGTTCGTAGGCCGGATTGAGGGCGGTGTCGGCGAAGAGGTCGGTGCCGAACGCGGCGACGGCGATATCGTCCGGGCGTATCGAGATCTCCCGGGCCGGTCCGAGTTCCCGGTCGGCGCGGGTACGCGGATACACATGTGCCAGCGGTTCCAGGATCACGATCACCTCGTGGCCCACGGCGAGGTCGGCATTGGCGATATCGATCCCGGAGGCGAGGGCCGAGCCGACAACCGCCCCGGCGGAGGTGCCGATGATGCGGTCGGCCAGCGCCAGATCGATCCCGGCGTCACGTAGACCGATCGCCAGGCCGCTCAGCCAGGCGATGCCGACCGGGCCACCGCCTCCCAGTACCAGCGCGATCGTGGGCGTTGCGGTGGGCCGGGCATCAGGCATGGCACGAGATCAGCCGCACGGAACGGGTTCCGCCCGGCGTGACCGGTCGGTATCGCCGAAGGCAGGTGGTCCGCTCCGGGAAGTCTCCGGCGTGCGGCGGATCACGGTGCGGTGCACGATCCGATCGGGTACAAATACTACGTACACCATACGGTGTTTTCGGAAAACGGAGGTCATATGCGCATCACCGGATCTGCCATCTCGTTGAACGTTGCCGACCCGGCCGCATCGGCGGAGTTCGTCACCACCCATTTCGGCTTCACCGAGCAGATGGCGGCCGACGGTTTCGTCTCGCTCGCCCACCCGGAAGCCGGGATGAACCTCATCTACCTGCGCGCCGGCCTGTCCACCTTCAAACCCGAACGCGCCGCCGGCTCCGCCGGGGACGGACTGCTCGTGGTGTTCGTGGTGACCGATATCGACACCGAATACGCGCGCCTGCAAAAGGAAGGTGCCCCGATCGTCACCCCCATCGAAACCGAGGAATGGGGGGAGCGCTACTTCCAGACGACCGATCGGAACGGGATCATCTACCAGCTCGTGCAATGGGTCTGATCCCCGCACGGGTGCCGTAGCGGTTATCAGCGCCCCCGGGTCCGGGGGCGCTGATTCCCGATTCGCCTGAACCGCAGGTCATATGAGTGGTACGAAAGTGGCTGGCGGGCCATGATCGACACGGGGGTCGGTGGTGGCATGAGGGGCAACGACACACGGCAGAGGTAGAGCACGATGCTGGTGAAGGTCGACGATCGGGCGGAACTATCCGCGCCCGAAAAGGAATTCGTGGAATGCCTGCGGCAGTTGCCGACGACCGGCCTGGCCATCGTCGACCTGCGGATCGGCACCCAGCGCGGAACCCGGCAGGTCGGGGCGGTGATCTGGACGCCGCAGGGTGTTCTCGTGATCGAGGTGGTCGGGTTCCGTAGCCGGCAGAGCGGTGTGCTCACGGTTTCCCAGGACCGGCCGTGGCAGGTGGGCGCGGCCGCCGCGGATCTGGAACTGGAATTCGGTGCGAATCCGATTCGGCAGCTGGAGAGCGCGGTGCGGGAGGTCGAGCTCACCTTCGAACGCGCCACCTACGATCCCGGACAGCTGTGCGGGGCGGTGGCGCTGGTACCCATGCGGGGCGTGGTACTGCGGCCGGGCCGGGAAACTTTGCGGCCGGGACTGGATGTGGTGGTCGGGAACGCGGTCGACTCCACCGAATTACGGATCTTCCTGGAGAATTTCGCCCCCGGGCAGCCCCGCTGGACGCTGGGCCGGGTCTGCGCGGCCACCCGGGCACTCACCGGCTGGGCGCCGGATCGCGCCGAACTCATCGCCGCCGGCTTCGAGGACAAACTGCCGGAGCCGCCGCGGAAACCGCGGGAGCGGCCCGGCTGGCGCCGTCCGGATTCCGGCCGCACCCAGGACCTGCTCGGCTGGGCGGTGCTGGGGGTCGCGGTACTGGGCGTATTGGTAGTGCTGGGCGCGATCGCCGGTTCCCTGCTCGCCGACGGTCCCGCCGCCGAACCGGCGGCCCCCAGCACCACTGTCGCGCCGGCCGTACCCGCGCCCGCGGGCCCGGTGGAGTGCTGGCCGTTGCAGCCGGGTTGCTGAGGCGATAACGCGCGCCGTCCCGGACACTGTCGGCGGGTACGTACCGCTTCCATCTCGCGGGCGTGCGCGATGGCCTTTTCGGTGGGCAGGATCCGGCTGCAGCGCCGATCCGCCGGGTCGGGTTCACGGTCGATGAGGCCGCTGCTGCTGGTGGTGTTGGCACTGCTCTCGGCGGCCGCGCCGTTCGCGGGGGACATGTATCTGCCGGCGTTCACCGACCTCGCCGATCTGGACACCAGCGCGGCGAGTGTGCAGCTCACACTGACGGCATTCCTCGTCGGGCCGGCCGCGGGTCAGTTGCTCATCGGCCCCCTCTCCGATCGGTACGGCAGACGCAGGCCACTCGTCGTGGCCACCGCGATCACCGTCGTCGTCACCGTGATCTGTGGGCTGGCGCCCACCATCTGGCTGCTCGTCGCCATGCGTTTCGTGCAGGGGCTGACGGCCTCCGCCGGCCTGGTCATCGGCCGCGCGGTCGGCGCCGACCGCACCGAAGGCGCGGCCACCGCCCGGATCTTCACCCTGTTCTCCGCGATCGGCGGTATCGCGCCGGTGGTGGCCCCGCTGCTCGGTGGCGTGCTGGTGAGCGCCGGGTCCGCCTCGGCGCTCATGGGCGCGCTGCAGTTCGCGCTGGGTGCGGTGGTGTCCCCGCTGGTGGGTCTCGGCGGGCCCGCCACCGGCGTGCCGATGGGGGTGGCGATCGTGAGCTGCGCCTGCCTGGGCATCATCGCGCGGCGAGCGGGCGACAAGGCGGGTGCGGTGGTGCGGCCGGAACCGGAACCTGCCCACGCGTGATCCGGTGCGCCGTTCGATACACGCAGGTGACAGCTATCTTTTGGCGACCGGCCGATCCCGCCGGAAGAGGACGGCCGGGGTATGACGCACAATGCAGGGCGTGACAGTTGAGCTGCTCATTCTCTTGGTCGTCATTGTCACGGCGCTGGCCTTCGACTTCACCAACGGTTTCCACGACACGGCCAATGCCATGGCGACCTCGATAGCGACCGGGGCGCTCCGCCCCAGAGTCGCGGTGACCTTGTCCGCGGTCCTGAACCTGGTGGGCGCGTTCCTGTCGGTGGCGGTCGCGGCGACAGTAGCCGAGGGGATCGTCCGGCTCGGCGAGGTGTCCGGGCACGACCTGCTGCTCATCGTCTATGCCGGATTGGTCGGCGGCATTCTCTGGAACCTGCTCACCTGGTTGTTCGGTCTGCCGTCGAGTTCCTCGCACGCACTGTTCGGCGGATTGATCGGCGCGACCCTGGCGGCGCTGGGCTGGAGCGGGGTGGTGTGGATCTCCGCGGAGGGCGGGGTCATCAACAAGATCGTGATCCCGGCGCTGCTCGCGCCCGTCGTCGCCGGTCTGGTCTCCGCCATCGGGACCTGGTCGGTGTACCGGATCACCCGCGGCGCCGCCCCGGACAAGGTGACCACCGGATTCCGGTGGGGCCAGGTCGGGTCGGCGTCGCTGGTGTCGCTGGCGCACGGCACCAACGACGCGCAGAAGACGATGGGCGTCATCTTCCTGGCCCTGATCGCCTACGGCGAGCTCACCCCGGACTCGGCCATGCCGCTGTGGGTGATGGCCGCGTGCGCGTTCGCGATCGCGGCCGGCACCTACCTCGGCGGCTGGCGGATCATTCGCACCCTCGGCAAAAAACTCGTCGATATCGATGCACCGCAGGGGCTGGCGGCCGAATCGGCGTCGGCGGCGATCATCCTGACCTCCGCCCATTTCGGGCTGCCGCTCTCGACGACCCAGACCGTCACCGGAGCGATCCTCGGTACAGGCCTCGGCAAGGGGGCGGAGGTGCGCTGGGGGGTGATGGGGCGGATGGTCGTGGCCTGGCTGCTGACCCTGCCCGCCGCCGGCATCGTGGGCGCCATCTGCTGGACGCTCGCCTACTACATCGGCGGCCTGGCCGGGGTGCTGGTGGTGTTCACGTTGCTCATCGCGCTGGCTACCGTGATCTATCGGCGCTCGTTGCGGGACAAGGTGTCCAGCGGCAATGTCAACGCTGCCCCCGACACCGACCTCGGGCCGGGGGATCCTTCGCCCGCGCAGCAGCCACGGGTCGCCGGGTCGACATCCGAGGAGGCGTAATGGAAACCGTGTTGACCAATCTGCGTTCGCTGGGGGAGGTGACCCTGGCGGCGCTGGTGCTGGGCGCCGGGTTGCCCATGCTGTTCGCGCTCGGGGTACGGCTGTGGTCGGCGGCGGCGCCGGCCGGGCCCGACGGAACGGTACGGCGTAACCCGGTCGCCCTGGCCGGTGCGTACCTCTGCCTGATCGCCGTGCTGGCGGTGGTGGTGGTCGCGGTGCTGTTCGTCGCGAAGGCGTTTCTGGCCGACCGGCTCGGTATCCACCTGTTCGGGCAGGCGTGATGAGCACCGGGAACGGGTTGCCCCCGGAGCGGTCGGGACTGCTGGCGCGGGTGCTCGCGTGGCTGCGGGCCGGGTATCCGCAGGGTGTGCCCCGATCGGACTATGTGGCGCTGTTCGCCGTACTGCACCGGGACCTCACCGAGTACGAGGTGGTGCTGGTCGCCGAGGAGCTGGTACGTGACCGGGGGGACCGGGAGATCACCCACGCCGAGGTCGAGGACGCGGTCAGCCGGCACGCCCGGGAGCAGGCGGGTCCGGAGGACATCGCGCGGGTGGCCTCGCATCTGGCCGCCGGCGGCTGGCCGCTGGCCTCGCCGTTGGCCGAGATCGCGCAGCCGGACGGGGAGCGGTGAGAGTGCCGCACCCGCCGGGTTCGATCGTGGACCGGCCGCGGCGGGATCGTCGCGGGCGTGCCGGAGCCCGGTCCCGGAAGCCAAATTCTTGCTAACCCGCTTATCGCATCGTGCGAACGACCCCTAAGCTGGACATATGGCCAAGACTTATGTCGGCGCCCGGTTGCGGCAACTGCGGACCGAACGCGGGCTCAGCCAGGTGGCGCTGGCCCAGCAGCTGGAAATATCGGCCAGCTATCTCAACCAGATCGAGCACGATGTCCGGCCGCTCACCGTGCCGGTGCTGTTGCGAATCAGTGAGGTCTTCGGCGTCGAGGCCACCTTCTTCTCCCCGCAGGACGACACCCGGCTCATCGCCGAACTGCAGGAAGTAGTGATGGACCAGGAGCTCGGTATCGAAGCCGACGCCCGGGAGATCGCGGAGATGGTGTCGGCCCATCCGAGCATGGCCCGGGCCCTGGTCAATATGCACAATCGCTACCGCAACACCAGCGCCCAGCTGGCCGCGGCCACCGAGGACCGATTCGCCGACGGCTCGGGCAGCGCCACCATCAGCAAACCGCACGAGGAAGTACGCGACTACTTCTATCAGCGGCAGAACTATATTCACGAGCTCGACACCGCGGCCGAGGAACTGGCCAACCGTATCCGCTTCCACAACGGCGACGCGCACAGCGAGATCCCCAAGGTGCTGCGCAGCTACGGCGTGCGGATCATGGAACGTATCGATCTCGGTGAGGGCGTACTGCACCGGTACGACCCGGACAACCAGCTGCTCGAGATCGCGCCGCATCTGTCCGGTGGCCAGCGCCTGTTCAAACTGGCCGCCGAACTGGCCTATTTCGAACGCGGGCAACTGCTGGAGAAGCTGGTGGCCGAGGGGAATTTCTCCGGTCCGGACGCGCGCAGGCTCGCCATGCTCGGTCTGGCGAACTATTTCGCCGCCGCCACCGTGCTGCCCTACACCTACTTCCACGAGGTCGCCGAAGGCTTCCGCTACGACATCGAACGATTATCGGCGTTCTTCGCGCAGAGCTACGAGACCGTCTGCCACCGCCTGTCCACCTTGCAGCGGCCGGAACTGCGCGGGGTGCCCTTCTCGTTCGTCCGGGTGGACCGGGCCGGGAACATGTCGAAACGGCAGTCCGCCACCGGTTTCCACTTCTCCTCCAGCGGCGGTACCTGCCCGCTGTGGAATGTGTACGAGACCTTTGCCTATCCGGGCAAGATCATGACGCAGATCGCGCAGATGCCCGACGGCCGGAAATATCTGTGGGTGGCGCGCACCGTGGAACGCCGCGCGACCCGGTACGGGCAGCCGAGTAAGACCTTCGCGATCGGGTTGGGTTGCGAGATCCGGCACGCGGCGCGGGTGGTGTACGCCGACGGTATCGATCTCCGGGAGGCCAATGCCACCCCCATCGGCGCGGGCTGCCGGGTCTGCGATCGCGCCAACTGCCCCCAGCGCGCCTTCCCCCCGCTCGGTAAGACCCTCGATATCAGCGAACACCGGAGTTCGGTTTCCCCGTATGTCCTGAAATAGGCGATGCCGCGGCGACGTGCGGTCAGGCCGATTCCCGGCGCGGTGTCTCCAGTTCGGAGATCAGCACGGTCGGAGCCAGGTGACCGCGCAGCCGCCGATCGATCTCACCGGCCACCGGGATGACCACCGAGGCGGCCGAGGTGGCGACCGCGTCGACCAGGATCGCCGGCCAATCCGGAGTCCGCGTGGTGGCCAGGGCCGCGATCACGGCGGCGGTCACCGGATCGCCGGCGCCGGTCGGATTACCGGTCAGCGGCTCCGGCAGCCGGGCCTCCCAGGACCCGTCCGAGGTCACCGCGACCATGCCCTGTGCCCCCCGGGTGATGAGCACCGCGCCCACCCCGCGATCCACCAGCGGCCGGGTCGCGGTGACCAGCGCCTCCGGGGTTTCGGGGCGGCAATGGGTGAGCGATTCGAACTCGTCGAGGCCGGGCAGCAGGACCACCCCGGGCACCCGTGCGGCCATTCGCAGGGCCGGTCCGTGCAGGTCACAGACCGTGGGCACCCCCGCGTCCAAGGCGGTTCGGGCGATGCGGGCGGGTAGGCCGGGATCGATCCCGTCAGGTAGGGATCCGGCGATCACCAGGCCCGAGATATGTGTCAGCATGCCTGATACGCGGACCTCGAGTTGTTCGGAGGCGTGCGGGTTCGATATCCGCGCTCCCGGTTCGCGCACCGCGGTCGCGGTGCCGGTATCGGATTCGCTGATCACCACGGTGCGCCGGACCCACGGCAGCGCGTGCACGAAATCCACCGGCATCTCGGCCTCCGCGGCCGCGGCGAAGGCGTGATCGGCGAAACCGGTGGCACGGGCATAACGGCCCAATTGGTTGAGCACTCGGGTGACGTTGATGCCCTTACCGCCGAGGCGCTGCTCCACCGAGCGAACCCGGTGGGCCTGCCCGCGGGCGAAATTCTCGACGCGGTAGGTCACTTCGTAAGCGGGATTCATTGTCACAGTGAGGATCACGAGAACCACTGTCCACGAGAGTCGGCACGGCACAAGATCGAGGGGCGGGATTGCGAGGGTGATTTCGGTCGCCCTCGGCCGGGCCGGGGCGAGGGCGCGCTGCGCTCAGATCGCCGCCTCCGCCGGGAACGGCACGGTGATCCGGCCCAGCCGCCCGTTCCGCGCGGCCACCATCTCCGCGGTCACCGCCAAAGCCGTTTCGGTGGCGGTGGCCGCGCCGATATCCATTCCGGCGGGGGAGTGCAGCCGGGCCAGCTGCGTCTCGTCGAACCCGCTCGCGCGCAGGTCGTCGAGGCGGCGCGCACTGGATATCAGCGAGCCGACCGCGCCGATGTAGCCGATTTCGGGTAGCCGGAGCGCGACCGTCAGCAGCGGGATCTCGAACTGCGGGTCATGGGAGGCCAGCACGATACCGGTGGAGGAATCGATCTCCCCCTCGGATACCAGCACGTTCAGATAGCGGTGCGGCCAATCGCAGACGACCTCGGCCCCGGGGAAGGATTCCGGCACCGCGAACGTGGGACGCGGATCGCAGATGGCGACCCGGTAGCCGAGCAGCCGCGCCTGCGCCGAGAGCGCCGCGGCGACGGTATTGGCGCCGAACACCACCAGCAGCGGGGGCGGGGCGAACGAGGCGACGAAAATATCGGACTGCGGTAACGAGACCAGTTCCGTCGCGTGTCTTTTATCGGTGATGAGATGCTGCCCGATCATTCCCGGCTCCGGATTCCACACGACGGTGAAAAGCGTGACCCGCCGATGCTCGGCTATTTCGGCGGCAATGGTCGGGAATTCCGGAAAATGTCCGCGGGAGAACGGTTCGGTGAACACATCTATCACCGCGCCCTCACCGCCGGGTACCGGGAGCCGGTGCAGAGCGCGCTGTCCGGTCCGGGCCGACTGCAGGGTCGATTCGTAGACGGTGTCCTCGATCCCGGTGGCCGCCATGGATCCGTAGATCATGCCGTCGGGATCCACCAGAATCGCCGTACCCACCGGAATGTCCACCTGGCCACCCGTGCGCACGATGGTGGCCAGCCCGCCGGTCCGGCCCGAACGCCACACCTGCAGCAGGTCGTCGACGATGTCGCGCATCAACAGCTCCGATCCCACCGTGCGACGGAGGGCAGGCGCTCACCATCGGCACCCGTCACCGATGACCGCGCACGTGACGGACACCCTAGCGCTGTTCTCTGTGAATTTGGCACGCCTGCGAAAATCTCGTCGGGCGAGAACATGAATGGTTGGCCAAGTGTTGTGCGCCGACACTGTCCCTTTCTGGGCATGTTGCGAAATTTTGGTGGTTCACCAGCGGGTTGTTCTCCCCGTCGGCGGGAAGATGCACCGTCTGGAAGCCTCGAGATCTGGGGTAACCACCGATCGAGTAACGCTTACATCCCGTCCGGGCCGGCGGGACATACCGGCGGCGAGCAACTCTCCCGGCCTACCATCAGGGACAGGATCTGTCATCGGGGCTCGAAATCCAGGTGTGGTGAGTGCTCACCTCTGCCGTCCGGCTATCGCCAGAAGTGTTCCGGATGGGCTCACTCCCAGGACTGATCAGGTGCGACGATCAGAAAGCCACCTGCAATACCGGCACCGGCGTCACCCACCGGGTCTGCGAGATAATCAGGCGGCGGGTGCGAAAAAACAGGAGCAGCGTGTACAGCGAGATGGCAGCAGCAATGCGCCGGTTTGCCGCCCAACTCGCCGATGACGTGCAACGGTTCGGAATTACCGACGCCCGGCGGATCCGCGAGATCATCGGCGATCCACTGCAATACGCGCCTCGTGCGCTACCCGGCAGCGACGAATCGGCTGCACGATCAGTTCCCGGCGCAGTGAATACTCTCGGAATCCCAGGCACACACCTTCCCGGGGCCACCGCCGGTACGCCGAGAATCTTCCGCGATGCGGAAGAGGCGCATGCGTACGGAACGCGAACATGGGGCGCTGTCGCCGATCGCCTCGACCCCGCTCAGCGGCAGTTGCTCTGGGAGTACACCCGAGGTGACAGCACTCTGATCAACGATCTGCTACGGGCAGGGATCCCCCTGTGGCCGGGCGTCCGGGAGCAGGCGGCGGGCCTCGACGCGATCGTGGGTTTACAACCGACTCATGAGTGGGTCCAGGTCACCAAGACCATCCAGGCCGGCAGGCTGTTTCCCGACCGCGGCATCACCGGGGTGACTCCCGGTTACCGGGGCACGTTTCGTGACTTCGTCAGCACCTCGATGTACCCCGGCGGGGTCAACGGCCTGAAGAACGTCGAGGGCCGGGATGTCGATGCGACGATCGCCGTACCGCCCGGCACCCCGGCCTTCTACGTCGGCGATCTTTCCGCCACACCAGAAGAAAAGGAACTCTTGCTCGGGCGCGAGCTGGAGTTCGACCTCACCGATCTACAGCCGGCTGGGGACAGATGGAAAGCTGCGGTAACAATCCTGCCGCCGTAACCGACCCGCCACCGCCGATCGGTCGAGACGAGTCCTTGCGGCCACGCGCTACTTCCACTCGAGGTGTCACATGGCTTCGGCTCATGTGGGTTGCGTCGGAATTCGACGCCCTGGCCGGTGCGCCATCGCGAACCAAGTCTTCTGGCTGCCGACCGTATCTGTCGCGGTCCTCCGTGGACGTCGTTCGGATGCATATCACATTTGAAGTCGGGCGACCTCAGTTATGAACGTCCTCACAAGGTCGAGCCGCGGCGGAGGGGATCGAACCCGGATACCCGCCTCCGCTAGCAGTACAAGCGTTACGCTAAAACCCCATGTCAGAGCTACTGGTGAGTAGGCTTGGCGGTGGTTACGCGCTGGCAACTTTCACAGGCTTAGCAAAGTTGTGGCCGATCCTAGCTCAGATTCACAGAAGCAACAGGTAGACGCCATTTTGATGGTGTGCCATGGTGTGGAAGTACACCCACCGGGCATTGCAAGCCTGCAAATCGTCGTTCCAGCAGTGCGACGCGGAAACGCATCGTCGACGCGGACACGGCGGACCGACCGACCAAGGAAGTGGAGTCGCAAGATGTCGACCACCGGCACCCCGAAGACCGCCGAGGAAATCCAGAAGGATTGGGACACCAACCCGCGCTGGAAGGGCGTCACCCGCAACTACACCGCCGAGCAGGTTTCCAAGCTGCAGGGCACCGTTGTCGAAGAGCACACCCTCGCGCGACGTGGCTCGGAGATCCTCTGGGATCTGGTGAACAACGAGGACTACATCAACTCGCTGGGCGCCCTCACCGGCAATATGGCGGTGCAGCAGGTCCGCGCCGGGCTCAAGGCCATCTACCTGTCGGGCTGGCAGGTCGCCGGTGACGCGAACCTCTCCGGTCACACCTACCCCGACCAGAGCCTCTACCCGGCCAACTCGGTGCCCGCCGTGGTCCGCCGCATCAACAACGCGCTGCTGCGCGCCGACGAGATCGCCAAGGTCGAAGGCGATACCTCCGTCGAGAACTGGCTGGCCCCGATCGTCGCCGACGCCGAAGCGGGCTTCGGTGGCGCGCTGAACGCCTACGAACTGCAGAAGGCCATGATCGCCGCCGGCGCCGCCGGTGTGCACTGGGAAGACCAGCTGGCCTCGGAGAAGAAATGCGGCCACCTCGGTGGCAAGGTGCTCATCCCCACCCAGCAGCACATCCGCACCCTGACCTCCGCGCGCCTGGCCGCCGACGTCGCCGAGGTGCCCTCGGTGATCATCGCCCGCACCGACGCCGAAGCCGCCACCCTCATCACCTCCGATGTGGACGAGCGCGACCGTGAGTTCCTCGACGGCACCCGCACCGCCGAAGGCTTCTTCGGAGTGAAGAACGGCATCGAGCCCTGCATCGCGCGCGCCAAGGCCTACGCTCCCTACGCCGACCTCATCTGGATGGAGACCGGTGTGCCGGACCTCGAGGTCGCGCGCAAGTTCGCCGAATCCGTCCGCAGCGAATTCCCGGACCAGCTGCTGGCCTACAACTGCTCGCCGTCCTTCAACTGGAAGGCCCACCTGGACGACGCCACCATCGCGAAGTTCCAGCGTGAACTCGGCGCCATGGGCTTCAAGTTCCAGTTCATCACCCTGGCCGGCTTCCACTCGCTCAACTACGGCATGTTCGACCTGGCCTACGGCTACGCCCGCGAGGGTATGACCGCCTTCGTCGACCTGCAGGAGCGCGAGTTCAAGGCCGCCGCCGAGCGTGGCTTCACCGCCATCAAGCACCAGCGTGAGGTCGGTGCCGGTTACTTCGACACCATCGCCACCACCGTCGACCCCAACACCTCGACGGCGGCGCTGAAGGGCTCCACCGAAGAGGGACAGTTTCACTGAGTTGTCTGCGGCGCCTTCGGCGCCGCGGGGTTGAGGCCCCCCGGGTCTCGCCGTTTCGGCCTCGAGACTCGAGCCTTCGGCTCATGCGATGTGCGGTGGGCCGTTCATAGAGGGCGACCGTTGAGCACCTTCGGCCGAGGGGCGAGACGGGCCTCAACCCTTTGTAGGCCTCGTAAGACTCGGCACCAGGCGGTGGTTGCGGTGAGGATCGGTGTTCTGCGGTCCGGGTTCCGGTTGTTATCGGAACCGGCGCGGGGAACGGGTCTGTCGGCCGTCCGCGCCAGGGTGCCGGAAGTACGGCCCCGGCTCGGGGTTTCTGCTCCGGGCCGGACTCGGGCCCACGGGGCCGAGTCCTTCGGGACCGATCGTGGTACTCCGTCTTCCGACGGGTATCCCGGACCCACTACCTCGGTAGGGGTGTACCGCCCCCTCGCAACAGCCCGGCGAGGGGGTTTCGGTCTCTCCGGCGAGACGGAAGCGCCGAACCCGACCGCCGCCGGCGCTCATCCTCCTGCCGAGCGGTCGGCATTGTCGACGGGGTCCCGAGGGCTCCGAGCCCGCGCTGCCGGATGCGGCGCCGATGAACACAGCCCCGCGCCGCCGAAGCGGCGCCACGAACACAGGAGTGGGACGTGAACGAGAAGATTCAGCGTGTCGGTGTCATCGGTGCCGGCCAGATGGGCGCGGGTATCGCGGAAGTGTGTGCTCGCGCGCATGTCGATGTGCTCGTGTACGAACAGACCCGGGACCTCGCCGCGGCCGGCCGGTCGCGGATTCTGCGGTCCCTGGACCGGGGGGTGAGCAGCGGCAAGATCACCGAGCGCGAGCGGGAACAGGCGGCCTGGCGGCTGCGGTTCACCTCCGACCTCGGCGATTTCGCCGACCGGCAGCTCGTGGTGGAGGCCGTCCTGGAGGACGAGAAGGTCAAGACCTCCATTTTCGCCGAACTCGACAAGGTGGTCACCGACCCCAGCGCGGTACTGGCCTCCAACACCTCCTCCATTCCGATCATGAAGATCGCGGTGGCCACCAACAACCCCGAACGGGTCGTCGGTATGCACTTCTTCAACCCGGTGCCGGTGCTGCCGCTGGTCGAACTGGTGACCACACTCAAGACCAGTGGCGCCGTCACCGAGCGGGCCGAGAAATTCGCGGCCGAGGTCCTCGGCAAGGAGATCGTGCGTTCCTCGGACCGCTCCGGCTTCGTGGTCAACGCGCTGCTGGTCCCGTACCTGCTCTCGGCCATCCGGATGGTGGAATCCGGTTTCGCCACCAAGGAGGATGTCGACAAGGCGATGGTGCTCGGCTGTGCCCACCCCATGGGCCCGCTCGCACTCACCGACCTGGTCGGCCTCGATACGGTGAAATCGATCGCCGACTCGATGTACGGCGAATTCAAGGAGCCGCTGTACTCGGCGCCGCCGCTGCTCATGCGCATGGTCGAGGCGGGGCTGCTGGGCAAGAAGTCCGGCACGGGCTTTTACCAGTACAACAAGGCGTAGGCAGTCGGCGGTCACCGAGATGAGCGGCGGAGTGAAGAACCGGGGTTAACAGGGCCCCGACCCGCCCTGCCGAAGGCGGGGCAAATAGACACGGAGGTCGGCAATGGTCAACGTCGGTGAAGGGTTCGGCTCGAGTGTGCTCGGGTATCCGCGGATCGGTCCGCACCGGGAGCTCAAGCGCGCGCTCGAGGCGTACTGGCGGCAGGCGATCACCCGGGAAGAGCTGCGCGCGGTCGGACGCGATATCCAGGAGCAGCAGTTCAACGAGCTCGCCGCCACCGGGCTCACCCAGGTCCCCGGGAACACCTTTTCCTTCTATGACCATGTCCTCGACAACGCGCTGCTCTTCGGCGCGTTCCCGTCCCGTTTCGCCGAATACCGCGCCGATCTGGACCCGCTGGATTTCTATTTCCTGATGGCGCGCGGCCGGCCCGATCTACCGCCGCTGGAACTGGTGCGTTTCTTCGGTACCAACTACCACTACCGGCAGCCGGAACTCGATGCCGATACGGAATTCTCCCTGCACGCCGAGGCGCTGCTGGACGAATGGGACCGGGCGATGGCGGTGGGCATCGAGCAGCGGCCGGTGGTGCTGGGGCCGGTGTCGCTGCTGCTGCTGTCGAAGGCGGGCAGTGTGCCCGGTGAATCGGCCGGCTTCGACACCATCGATCTGCTGGACCGGCTGCTCCCGGTCTACGAGCAGTTGTTCGAGATCCTGGCCCGGCGCGGCGCCACCTGTGTGCAGCTGGACGAACCCTGTTTCACCGCCGAACGCTCGGCCGCCGAACTCGCCGCCTTCGAACGCGTCTACGACCGGCTGTCCAAAGCGCCGCTGCGGCCGCGCATCCTGGTCACCGGACAGTACGGCGATTTCGGGGAAGCGCTGCGCATTCTCGCCGGTACCGGGGTGGAGGCGATCGGCCTCGATCTGGCGTCCTACCGGATCCGGCCCGAAGACCTGGCGCAGATCCCGGGTATCCGGCGCAAACGGCTCTACGCGGGGGTCATCAGCGGCACGAATGTGTGGCGGGCCGACCGCTACGTTACACTGGAATACCTGAACGAACTCGCCAAGGTGTGCCCGGATCTGGTGGTCTCCACCGGGACCACACTGTTGCATGTGCCCTACGATGTGCTCGCCGAATACGATATCGACGGAAATGTGGCCGATCGGCTCGCTTTCGCGAAACAAAAGGTCGGCGAGGTCGTCTCACTGGCCAAAGCGCTCACCGAGGGTCCCTCGGACAAATGGCGTAAACGCCCCGGCGAAGTGCATTTCAAGCAGAAACACGCGGTGCGCCAGCGGGTCTACGCGATCACCCCGCAGATGCGGGAACGCGCACCCTATGCCGAGCGCCGGGCCGCGCAGCAGGAGAAATTGCAGCTGCCGCCGGTGCCCGCCACCACGCTGGGGTCGTATCCGCAGAGCGTCGAAGCCCGGCAGGCCCGCCACCAGCTGGGTGAGGGCCGGTTGTCCTACGACGAATACCGCAAGAAGATCGAGGCGGAGATCGCCGCCACCATCGCGTTGCAGGAAGATATCGGTCTCGATGTGCTGGTGCACGGCGAGCACGAGCGCAACGACATGATCCAGTATTTCGCCGAATTACTGGACGGTTTCGCCACCACGCATTTCGGCTGGGTGCAGGTGTACGGATCGCGCTGTGTGCGTCCGCCGATCATCTACGGCGACGTGTCGCGGCCGGCTCCGATGTCGGTGGAGTGGATCACCTATGCCCAATCGCTGACCGACAAACCGGTGAAGGGCATGGTCACCGGACCTGTCACCATGGTGGCGCGTTCGTTCGTCCGGCAGGACCAGCCGCTCTACGAGACGGCCGACCAGGTGGCGCTGGCGATCCGCGACGAAGTCGTGGACCTGGAACGCGCCGGTATCGGCATCATCCAGGTCGACGAACCGGCGTTGCGGGAGCTGTGGCCGGCCCGGCCCGAAGGCCGCGCCGAATACCTGCGCTGGGCGATCGGGGCATTCCGGCTCGCGACCTCCGGTGTGGCGCCCAGTACCCAGATCCACACCCATATCCCGTACTCGGGCCGCACCGAGATCGTCCAGGCCATCGAACAGCTCGACGCCGACGTCACCGCGATCGTCGCCACCCGGTCCATCGAGTGGGTGTTGAAAGCGCTGGAGGAGGACTACGCCTCCGGCCACGGGCTCAGTCACGGGGTCGGCCCGGGCGTGTACGAGAGCCGTTCGGCCCGGATCCCGGATATCGACGAACTGGATGAGCTGCTCACCGCGGCTGCCGCGGCGGTCGGCCCGGACCGGCTCTGGGCCAACCCGGACGGCGGCCTCAAGACCCGCCACCACTGGCAGCTCGACCCCGCCCTGCGCAATATGGTCGCCGCCGCCCGCCGCGTCCGCCGCCGCCTGGAGACCGAGCAGGACCGCGATCCCGCCCCGGAGTGAGCGCAGAACGCTGCGCAACTCCCGGGAACGGGGCCGCGTGCGTCTCCTCGTGTCTATCCGCACGGTCTCCAAGACAACCAGCAGCGGGTGGATAACGGCTGGCCTACTTCTGCCTTCGCGGTCGGCGCCGAAAGTCACACCACCTTGGCAAATCCGGTATGCGCCGGTAGGCATGGACGCATGAGTACTGCTGTAGCCGCGTACGCGATGGCCGGTCCCGAGGCCGAGTTCGAGAAGGTCACCATCGAGCGCCGGGAGCTCGGGCCTCATGATGTCCTGATCGATATCGCGTATGCCGGGATCTGCCATTCCGATATCCACACCGCCCGTAACGAGTGGGGTGGCGCGGCCTATCCGTGTGTGCCCGGGCACGAGATCGCGGGGACCGTCGCTGCTGTGGGGTCGGCGGTGAGCCGCCACCGGGTGGGCGACCGGGTGGGTGTCGGCTGCATGGTGGATTCCTGTGGAGTGTGCGAGCCGTGTCTGGCGGGCGAGGAGCAGTTCTGTACCCGCGGCGCGGTGATGACCTACAACTCCCGGGTGCCGGAGGAGGTGCAGCCGGGTGGGCACACCATGGGCGGATACGCCACCCGGATCGTGGTGACCGAGAACTTCGTGGTCGCCATCCCGGAGGGAATCGATCTGTCGGTGGCCGCGCCGCTGTTGTGCGCCGGAATCACCCTGTATTCGCCTTTACGACAATGGGGTGCGGGACCCGGGAAAAAGGTCGCGATCATCGGAATGGGCGGGCTCGGCCATATCGGTGTGAAAATCGCCGCCGCGCTGGGCGCCGAGGTGACAGTGCTCAGCCATTCGCTGAGCAAACAGGACGACGGAAAGCGATTCGGCGCGCACCACTACTACGCCACCAGCGATGCCCGGGTGTTCCGGGAGTTGCGCAGCAGCTTCGACCTCGTCATCAACACCGTCTCCGCGGATCTGCCCATCAACGACTACATGAAGCTGCTGCGACTGGATGGGACGCTGGTCGTACTGGGGTTGCCGGAGGCCCCGCTCCAGGTTCAGGCCCGGGTGCTGGCCGGCCGCCGGCGTTCGCTCTCGGGTTCGATGATCGGCGGTATCGAGCAAACACAGGAGATGTTGAATTTTTGCGCCGAGCACGGAATCGGGGCGGAAATCGAGTTGATTTCCGCGGACGAGATCGACAGTGCGTACGAGCGGGTGGTGGCCAGTGATGTGCGGTATCGGTTCGTCATCGATGCCGCGACCATCTGAGTGTTTCCGCCGGCGTGATCCGGCGGATTCCTGGTCCGCGAAGTCGATTCGCTCGGTCGCCGTCGAATAATCGGTCACCGTCGAACAAAGGGATTCCGGCTCGTGCCCGCCGATTATCCACACTGTGGAGAAGGCTGTGGAAAACCGCGCTCCGCAGTGTGGATGAAGGCCGAGCGGCTGTGGATGGATTTCCTGGTGGCGGGGTCGGGGATACGGAATTCTATTGATTCGGTTTCCGCCGGGTAACGAGCGGGCCGTATTTCCGATCGCGCCGGTCGGCCGGTTCGCGCGGGCAGACGCCGACATCCGGGGCGGTTTTCGCCCGGACGGTGTAAAGGGCCGCCGCGGGGGATGTGACACGGATGTGACCCAGACGGGCCGGTGGTAACGAATCAACAGGTATCCGGTCGGTGTTTCCCCAGACCCGCGCCGGCCTGTGGATAACTGGGGATGCCTGTGGATAACTGGCGGCAAGGGGAAGAAACTCGACTGTCGCGCGTTGATCCGGGCGACAATGGTCGTGATCGGCTGCGGCAGCGGGAGGCTCCTTGGACAACCAGTGGCAGAGCACCGGCTCCCGCGGGCCCACCGGCGGGGGACGGGTGCTCGTTACCGTCTTCGCCGCGGTGCTGGCCCTCGGGGCCCTGTTCGGCTACCGGGGCGAACTACCCGGACCGGCGCAGCCCGGCCGCAGTGTCGTCGCCGCACCCGTCCGTCCCGCGCCGCGGCCCCCGCTGAACGCGAGCGAGGTGACGCGCGGTATCTCCCCGGTGCTGGTCAACATCACCGCCGCCGCCCGTCCGTTCGGCGCCGCGGCGGCCGGATCCGGAATAGTCCTCACCGGAGAAGGACAGGTGCTCACCAGCCACCATGTCGTGAAGGGCGCGAAGACGGTCCGGGTCAGCCGCGTCTCCGACGGTGCCGTGTACGCCGCCGAGGTACTCGGCTACGACGCCCACGCCGATATCGCCCTGCTCTCCCTTGCGGGCGCGCGCGGGCTGGCCACCGCGCGGATCGGCAGTTCGGCCGGGCTGCGGGTACGGGACGAGGTCCTGGCCATCGGTAACGCCGGCGGCAGCGGTACGGCCACCGCGGTCACCGGGGAGATCAGCGATCTGGACAGCACGATCATGGCCCTGAACCAGCAGGACCTGTCCCGGCAGGCATTGACCGGAATGCTGGAGATCGAGGCGGCGGTGAGCGCGGGCCAGTCCGGCGGGGCGGTGACCGATTCCACCGGCGCGGTCGTCGGGGTGATCGCCGCGGCCTCCGGCAATCGGGACCCACCACCCGGCGCGGCCGAGGACCCACCCAACGGTTACGCGGTGCCCATCGACGCCGCCATGCGGGTCGTGCGGCAGATCCGGTCCGGTACGCCCACCGACTCGGTGCACATCGGCCCCACCGCCACCCTGGGGGTACTGATCTCCGATGCCCGACCGCACGGCGCCCGCATCGATATGGCGATCCGCGGGCTACCCGCGCAGGTGGCGGGCCTGACGGCCGGGGAGATCATCACCTCACTGGACGGTCGCGCCATCACGAGTGCGCGCGCGCTGCGCGCGGCGATCGACACCCGCAAACCGGCCGAAACGGTGCGGCTGGGCGTGCGGGCACCCGACGGCGGCGAACGGTTCGTGGCGGTGCGGCTGGTCGCCGGCACACCGGGCTAGGGTGGGCCGGCGACGCCGGTCAGAACAGCGACAGCCAGTAGTCCTGGAAGCGCAGGAATACCAGCACCAGCACCACGGCGTAGAAGACCGCGACGAAGGTCCAGCGCCATTCCGCGACCACCCGCAGCGCACCTCGGTCGTTGCCCCACAGTTGTTCGGTGAGTACGGCGAGCAGCGGCGTGATGATGGCCCACACCACCATGCAGTAGGGGCACAGCGCATTGATGCGGTACAGGCTCTGGAAGATCAGCCAGCAGATGAACAGTGTTCCGGCGACCGTCCCCAGCCATAGACCGGTCCAGATCCAGCGAGGCAGTACCACCCCCGCGACCGAGAGCACACCGAGTGTCACCACCACCGAGAACCCGGCCAGCCCGATGATCGGGTTCGGGAAGCCCAGAACCGCCGCCTGATCGGTGGCCATCACCGAACCACAGGAAAGCACCGGATTCAAGCTGCACGAGGGGATGTAGCCGGGCTCGCTGAGCAGTTTGAAGTCTTCGACCAGCAGGACGAATGCGGCGATCCAGCCGGCCAGACCGCACAGCAGCAGCGTCCAGGCGGCAGGCGGCGAAGTCCGGGTCACCGGCCCGCAGCCGCCTGGATCGCGGCGGTCAGCGGCGCGGTGTCGAAGCCCGTCCGGTCCTGCTTCAGCGCCAAGTCGACCTTTTCACCGTTGACGAAAACCGTCGGAGTGCCGTCGATGCCCTCGTCCAGCGATTCCTGGGATTTCGCGCCGACGAAGCCGTCGTATTTGCGGTCGGTGATGCAGTCGGCGATGGCGGGGTCGGTATAGCCCGCCTGCTGCGCGATGGCGATGAGCTGCTCGTCGGTCAGGCCGGCGCCGCCTTCGGACGGCTGCTGCCGGAACATCAGCTTCAGCCAATCCTGGTATTTGTCGGTGCCCGTATCGGCGACACAGTAGGAGGCGTTCGCGGCCCGGGTGGAATATTCGGTGCTGGACATCTTGTCCAGGTAGGCCACGATGTTGTATTCGATCGCGGCGGTGCCGTCGGTGACCGATTTGCTCAGCAGTTCGGCGTGGTCGGCCTCGAACTTTTTACAGACGGGGCACTGCATATCCGCGACGATCCGTACGGTCGCTTTCGCGTCGGGCTGTCCCACCCGGATGGCGCCGTTATCGGTTGCCGCCGCCGGGACGGCGCCCACCTCGCCGGAACCGGAGTTGCGCACGGCCAGGCCGATACCGATCGCGGCGACCAGCGCGACCAGTACGGCGGCCACGCCGACCTGTATCGCGATCTTGCGGTTGCGGTCTGCGCGCGCGCCCGCCGCCAGCGGATTCGGCCGCCCGGGGTTTTTGCTCACCGTGCGTTCACCACGCCTTTCCCTCGCCTCGCCTGCCCCGGCCACTCGGAGGTTCGCCGGGAGGCGCCGGGCTGCCCGGCGCACCGCCCATCATTGTCCGGCTTGCTGAGAGTTTCCATAACTCACCGGTCCGCGCCGGTCAGGCTGTGTCGAGCCGGCGCAGTTCGGCGGCCGGGTCGAAATTAGCCGGCGGCCAGCTCAGGTCCAGCTTCTCGAACGCCTCGATCAGCAGTTCGGTGACGGCCAGGCGGGAGAACCACTTCGCGTCGGCGGGCAGCACGTACCAGGGCGCGTAATCGGTGGAGGTGCGGTCCAGCATATCCTGATAAGCCTGCTGGTAGGCGGGCCAATAGGCGCGTTCGTCGATATCGCCGGGGCTGAACTTCCAGTACTTGTCCGGTCGTTCCAGCCGCTCCCGCAGCCTTTTCTTCTGTTCGTCGAGCGAAACGAACATCGCGACCTTCACCAGTGTTGTTCCCGCTTCGGTCAGCTCCTGCTCGAAATCGTTGATCTCGGTGTAGCGCGGCCGCCAGACCGCTTCGGGCACGAGCTCGTGGACCCGGGCGACCAGGACATCTTCGTAATGTGAACGATCGAACACCCCGAGTTGCCCGCCTCGCGGCAGGGCCTTGCGGATCCGCCACAGGAAGTGGTGCCGCTTCTCCTCCTCGGTCGGCACGCCGAACGCGGCGTGATCGACGCCCTGCGGGTCCACCGAGCCGATGACATGGCGCACGATTCCACCCTTGCCGGCGGTATCCATACCCTGCAGGACCAACAGCACGCTGCGATTGTCACCGGAGCGGCCGTTGGCGTAGAGCTTCTCCTGCAAACCGGCCAGTACCTTGCCGCGTTCGGGCAGCAGCGTCTCCCCGTCCTTCTTGCGGCCGCGGAACCCGGGCCGGGCGGAGGTATCGATATCGGTGATACGCAGGCCGTCGGCGCGCAGGGCCCGGCTCGCGGGGGTTTTCCATAGCTCGGACATCGGACAGACCTATCACAGTCCGGGAGTGCTGCCGCGGATGCGGGCCAGGCTCTGCAGGTTGTCGGCGAACTCGGCATCGCCGACCGGTGCGAGAGTCAGTACATCGGCGGTGGTGAGCAGATAGCGGCCGTCGTCACGGATATCGAGCCAGCTGCGGTGCAGCGTGGGTGGTGACATGGGCTCGTCCGGCGCCACCGTGACGGTGATGAAGCCGCGGGCGTCGACGGGTTCACGCAGCGCCGCACGAAAGCGGGCGGCGTCTCCGTCTCCGTCGCAGGTGGACAGGGGGGCGTCGGTGAGTACCGCGTCCTGGGGCTGGTGGAACGGGCCGTGGGCACCGGGGCGGGCGGAACCGATCAGCTGGACCAGCCGGCCTCCGAGGTCCCGGGCATGGCACATGTGCACGGTGACCTTCGTGGGTGTGGCGTGCAGGACGGCGGCGTGATGATCGATAACGGCGGCGAAGCCGAGGATCTGCTCGGGATGCGGCTGGTCGCCGTTGCGGGGGAGCGCCGGGCGCTCTCCGGAAATCGTGACTGCGGTGGCGTCCGGGCGGGCGCAGAGCATGAGCGCGGCTGCCAGATCCGGGTCGGCCTGTCTGGCGAACCGCTGTGGTAATCGCAGCCCATCCAGTTCGGATTCGGTGCGCACGACGCTGGCCGGGGCCAGATTCACCGGGTAGGGCCGGCGGTCCAGGCTTGTCTCATTGGCCCAGACGTAACTGAACTCGTCCGGGGTCAGGATCCACTTCACCGGCGCGGGCTCCCGCCGCCGGTACCAGTGGACGTGCCGGGGAACCGGGGTACCCGGTCGCCGGAAGCCGGGAGAGTGGGGTTGTAGATGCTGTGCATCGCGTCCTGCGCATCGGCGGCGGCCGCGACGGCGGCGATATCGTGGTCCATTCGGCGGCGCCCGCCGTGTACGGCCTCGGCCGCCGGATCGTCGAGCGGCCGATAGGGTTGCGGCGGGGCCAGCGCGGACCGCAAAGTCTGTGCCGCTTCGGTATTGCCCTCCATCAGGCGCTGGAGTGCGCGGCACGCCTCATGGGTTTCGTCACCGGCGGCGATGAACTCCCGTGTCGCCTGCCGGGCCGCGTTCGCCGAATACCCCGACCAGCGCTCGAATTCGCGCCGGGTGGTGTCGGTGAACACGGCGAAGGCATCCGCCACGGCGGCCGCGTTCGACTGCCACGCCGCCGCGGCGGCGGCGAGCGCACCGGGATCGAGGGCCTCGTGCACCCGGTCCCAGATCTCCTGATGGGTGAAACTGCTGAAACATTCGCGTTCGGGCGCGTAGGGCGGATCGGTGCCGGCGGGTTCAGCCATGGCTGTCCTCGTCGTGGCGGTCGGGGCCGAGGCCGGGATGCGCCGCCACCACCGCGAGGGCGGCGCGGTTGGCGAGATCGGCCTCGGCGAGCCGGCCGCCGGCGGCGAGATAGGCGGCTTTGAAGCGGAGCGCCGTCTCCTGGAGCGCGGTGAGGGTTTCCAGGTACTGCACCGCCTTACCGCGGAACCCCGCGGCGAGGGCGTGCCCGGTGGGCAGATCGGGGAAACCGGCGGCGCCGTGGGATTCGGCGATGCGGTGGCCGCCGTCCCGCGCCGCTTCCAGATCTGCGACCAGGGTGTCGCATGCCTCGGCCAGGCGCAGCGCGACGTCCTCGGCGAGGGTGAAGGAGTTCTCGCCCCCGGCCATGGCCGCGGTGTAGAGCTGCCGAGCCGTGCTCTGACCCACCTCCGGTACCGACATCTGGAATCCCCCTTCCGGCCCGTGGGTACGCCAGCCGACTCTACCGACGAGTAGCCGCGTACGCGGGGGAAAACCCGCCGGTCATGGGGATTCGGCTGTGAATTGGCGCACGCATGGCGGGCCGCGGGCAGCAGTGTATCGAGGGGTGGCAACGGGTCGGGCACTTCTCTCGCGTAACCCGTCAGACGCCGGACGTCGCCGGCCGGCCGGGCGCGCGCCCCGCCGCGCCCGCGGCGGGGCGGGTGGCGGTCACGTATTGGAAAAAGCGGTGTACGGATTGGTCGATATCGACCAGTCCGGCCGCCGCGAACAGCTCCGGGAAGGTCCGGGCGCCGAACATGCGCAGTCCGCTCACTCCCGCGGTGAGCCGGGTCAATTCGCCGAGCGGGTTGTCCGGGCGATGGCTGGTGGTGACGGCGATCCGGCCACCGGGCGCCAGCACGCGGATCATCTCCCGGGCCGCGACCAGTGGGTCGGGGATGAGGTACAGCGCGCCGAAACAGCAGACCGCGTCGAAGATCTCGTCGGCGAACGGCAGACAGCGCGCATCGCCGCGTACGTATCCGGCGCGCGGCCCGGCATTGTCGGCGCGGGCGCGCGCCAGCATGGGCGGCGAATAGTCGATGCCCGTGACGTACCCGTCGGCCGGTACGTGCTCGCTCAGGAAATGGGTGAAATTACCGGGCCCGCAGGCGATATCGAGGACCCGCCGCGACCGGTCGAGGTGTAGCGACTCCACCGCGAACCGGCGATCGGCGGCGGTGGTGCGGCCGGTGGCCAGATAGAACACCGTGGGCCGCCAGACCCTTTCGTAGACCGCCGCCAGTGCCGGGGCGTTCATGGTGCGCCGAGCGAGGTTCATCCCAGCGGCTCGACATCGATCGTCATCCCGGCCGCGCGCAGCCGCACGGTCAGCGCGTCGCCCATGGCCGCGGCGGGCGTCAGCACACCGGCGAGCTCGGGCTTGTCGTCGAAGGCCAGTGCGAGACCGCTCTCGCCGAGCATGACCGCGGTCGCCTTGTACCCGGGGTCACCGAGACCGGCGAAATCGGCGCGATACCGGGCGCCGGAAGAGGTGCGGGTGTAGGTGCGCATGCGGAACCAGCCGCTCTCCCGGGTGGCCTCGCTCGGACCGGTGCCCGGCGCGGGCAGCACTCGGTCGAGCACCGCGCGACCGGCGCCGAACCGGGACAGCAGACCGCCGACCGCCATCCCGGCGACGACGCCACCGGAGATACCCGCCGCGATCACCGGCGCCAGGGCCGAGTTCCCGGCGCCCATGGTTTCGCGGTAGCGGAAGTTCTTGCCGTACACCCAGCCGAGCAGGCCGTTGCTCCGGCGCACGATCTTGGTGTTGTGCGAGGCCATGATGAACGTGCCGACCCAGCCGTCCAGACTCGGGTCGATCTCGCGTGCCCGTTGCAGGGTGAGGTCGGACTGGCGGCCCACCTGGGGGTCCATGGATCTGTCGGGACTCAGCGAATAGGGGTGGCCGAGTACCGCGCCCTTGGATCTGTCCGCCGCGACCGCCTCCATCATCGCCCGGCCGGAATCGATGGTGCCGCCGCTGACTCCGCCGCGCAGCGTCGCGACCAGTGTGGTGTCGCCGAGCTCGCCGGTATTGTCCGCGACCGACCGCCGGTAGAGCTGATAGACGCTCAGATCCGAAGGGACCGAGTCGTAGCCACACGAGTTCACGATCTTGGCGCCCGTGCGCGCGGCCTCGTCGTGGTAGGTGTCGATGGCGTCGCGGATGAACAGCGGTTCGCCGGTGAGGTCCGCGTAGTGGGTACCGGCCTTCGCGCAGGCCGCGACCATCGGCATCCCGTAGCGCAGATACGGGCCGACCGTGGTGATGACCGCGGTCGTGCGAGCGGCGAGGGCGTCCATCGACTCCTGATCGGTGGTATCGGCCACCACCAGACCCCAGTCGGCGGCTCCGATCTCGTCGCGGACCGCGGCGAGTTTGTCCGCCGAACGTCCGGCCAGTGCGATCCGCGCGCCGGCCGGTGCCGCGCCCAGCAGGTACCCGGCGGTGAGCTTACCGACGAAGCCGGTGGCGCCGAAGATGATCAGATCGAATTCGCGAGTGTCGGTCATGGATAAAACCCCTTGGATATGTCCGGTGCCACGGCACTAACCCGTACGCCGCTTACCGCGTTTGGCCGGCCGGCGCCCGGCCAGCCACTGTCGGTGGAGGCGCCCGAGCTCGGTGACCGGCTCTTCGCCGTACAACCATTCCCGGGCGATGCGATGCCAATTGGCGGTTGCCTCGAGCTGACCCAGCATGCCGAAGGTCAGGAAATCGGCCCGCCGCGAGAACAGATGCTCCGGCGGCAGATTCTGTTGTTTCATCCCGGAGAACTCACTGGACCGCGGGTCCACTGCCAGCAGGAACGCGCCGCTGGCCAGTTCCGGGGTGATGGTGAGTTCCTGGTCCACCAGGCACCATTCCGAGGCCGAGAGCACATACTCCAGGCATTCCTCGACGCCGATCTCGTCCGCCGAATCGATGACCCCGCGCTGGATCATGAGGTCACGCAGATCCGCGCCGCGGTCTTCGGCGGCCGCGCACAGACAGATCGCCTCGAATCGGACATGTTCGGGATCCATCCGGTTGAACAGCCCGAAATCGAGGAACCCGACCCGGCCGTCCGCGGCGAGCAGCACATTGCCCGGGTGCGGGTCGCCGCAGAACTCGTTGAAATCGAACAGTGACCCCACATAGAAGCGGTAGATGATCTCGCCGACCCGGTCACGGTCGGGCGCGGGCATCCGGCGGATGTCCTCGAACGCGGTACCGGCCAGATACTCGGTGACCAGCACCCGTCTGGTGCTGTGCTCGAGGACCGGTCGCGGGACCACGACGAACGGGTGGTCGGCGTAGAGCTCCGCGATATCGCGCTGGGTTTCGGCCTCGATGTGATAGTCGAGTTCGGCTTCCATGTTCAGCCGCAGTTCGTCGAGAACCGCCGGGGTGACCCACGGCATCGCCGACTGCAAGACCCGCCGGAACATGTTCAAATTCTTCAGATCCGCCCGTACCGCCGCATCGATGCCCGGATACTGCACCTTCACCGCGACCTGGCGGCCGTCGTGCAACCGGGCGAGATAGACCTGCCCGATGGAGGCCGCCGCGATGGCCTCGGGTTCGAACTCGGCGAATACCGCGTCCAGCGGCTGCCCGTAATCCTCTTCGATCACCGCGCGCATGGCCTCGAAAGACACCGAGGGCGCGGCATTGCGCAGTACCGCGAGCCGTTGCTGGAACCGTTCCTGATGCTCCGGCGGCACCAGGTCCAGGTCGAGTACCGACATCATCTGGCCCAGTTTCATGGCCACGCCCTTCATGGTGCCCAGCACCATGACCAGCTGTTCGGTACTGCGCAGGATCGACTCCTCGGCCATCCGGGCCCGTACCGCCTCGGATCGGCCGCGCATCGAGAGCCGGGCGCGTTGTGTGCGCATCATCGAGCCGGCCGCCACCGCACCCAGCTTGGTGCCGCGGGCCAGCCGGGATGTCGGCACTTGTTTCGCCATCGAGGAACCTCCGTTGGTGCCGACGCCGCGCCTACGGCAACAGAAGAACACAGCCGGTTCCTCGTCACCGCACGGCAATCAGACTAGCCAACCCGGCCGGGTTGTCGAGCCAGGCGAGTCCGCCGACTCAGACGGCCTGGTCGTCAGGGGAGACCGGGGGCAGTACATGCTCCTGTTCGGCGAACCTGGTCCGCGAACCACCGGCGCGCGCCATTCCCTCGATGGCACTCCACACCATCATCGTGAGGTAGTCGATGACCTCTTCCCGGGGCAGTGTTTTGTGGGTGGTCCACCAGTGGGTCGCGAGCTGGATGCCGCCGACCAGCACATAGGACCACAGCATCACCCCTTCGGTCTCGATACCGCGGGCACTGCCGCGCTCGGTGATAGCGGCCGCGACGACCTCCGCGAACAGCCTCTCGAAATCGGCCAGCGACGACGGATCGCCCGAACCGGTGCCCATGATGAACCGGTACACCTCGGGATCCTCGTCGACCGCGCCCACGTATTCGGCCAGCGCCGACCGCACCAGCTGATACTCGTCGGCGTCGAGGCTGATCGCGCCGTAGACGCGCGGCATCAGGGTGATCTCGATGAACCGCTGCATCGCGGCGTTGACCAGGTCGTTCTTATCGGAGAAGTAGCGATACAGGACGGTCTTGGACACACCGATCTCGGCGGCGATCTCGTCCATACCGGCACTCCCGCCGCGCGTGCGCACCGCGGCCAGCGTGCCGTCGACGAGCTCCTCGCGGCGGTCGATCTTGTGCTGGCGCCAGCGCCGCTTGCGCCCGTCGGTCCGCGGGGTACGCACCGGCGCCGATCGATCGGCTGATGTCCCGATATCGAGCAGGTCTTCGGTGGACAGCGTGGGCTCCTCGGTCCGGACGGTTCACGTGCGTTCCACTCTAGGCCCCATCCCTGCCCGGATGGTTCGTTTGGTCCTTGTGCAACCGATCCCACACTTCCCGCCCGTCCAGCGGCCGGCGGGCGTGTGTGGTGGGCCGCGTGCGGACGGAACCGTTCCGGTGGGTGCTGTGCCGTCGGCGCAACCAGGCCGACCGGAACACCTCCTACCCTTCGACCGGTCGCGTGCGACAGCCATCCGGACACGACGACCTCGACACCTGTCCACGCTTCTTCGAGCGCACTTTCGCACCCGCCGTCCGGTCATTCCGATCGATCCCCTTCGGTGCCGAGATGCTCCTATGGATGTCAAGTGGGGAGCTCGGGTGTGGTGATGAGGTGGTAGAGCTCTCGTGCGATGTAGCGTTTGAGGCAGCGG
This sequence comes from Nocardia sp. NPDC002869, assembly GCF_046764065.1. Lineage (NCBI taxonomy): Bacteria > Bacillati > Actinomycetota > Actinomycetes > Mycobacteriales > Nocardiaceae > Nocardia > Nocardia sp. NPDC002869. Next base: position 180 of record NZ_JBKOOL010000009.1, on the reverse strand, counting down.
ATGATCTCGGGTTTGGAGAGTCCTTGCTGGGTGCGTCGTTGCACGTAGTCACGGGTTCTGGGGTCCCAACGCAGTCGGCAGAGCGCGACCCGGTAGAGGGCGGCGTTGGCGTGGCGGTCTCCGCCTCGGTTGAGGCGGTGGCGGGTGGTTTTGCCCGAGGACGCAGGGATCGGTGCGACA
>NZ_JBKOOL010000008.1:0-69344 GCF_046764065.1 Nocardia sp. NPDC002869 | reverse complement strand
GCATGCCGCTTCCAGGGGGGTGCCGTGGTCGATGAGTTCGCGGGCGCGGGCGGCGATGCGCAGTTGGTAGCGGGAGTAGCGGCGGTGCCCGCCGGCGGAGCGTTGCGGGGTGATCAGGTTCGCCTCGTCCAGGGTGCGCAGGAATGCTTGGGTGGTGCCGAGCATGTCCGCGGCCCGGCCCATGGTGTAGGCGGGGTAGTCGTCATCGTCGAACTTCTCGTTCGCGGTCGTGGGTTCAGGAATCAGGGGGTCTCCAGACGCCGAAGTGCCCCGGCGCCGCTGGCGCCGGGGCACTGAAAGGGGGAATTACTTCGTCTTCCGACATGTAACCGAAACGTCGGCGATCACCCCAACCACAGATCTTCGTGGGTGACCCGACGGGCAACGCCTCCCTTCTCCTCACGGTGTTACTTCATCTTCTTTCCGTGCAACTTCACTTGCTTCCCGGCGGGCGGTAGGACCGTTATACATGCTGGTCCCGTGGCCGCGCCTGCCGGTCTTACTTCACGGGCAGTTCATCATCTCCCGTGCCGTATGGACACTTCCTTCACTTCCAACGACACAGAAACTACCCCACACCATCGCAAATGTCTACTGCTGCCACTGCAGAGTTTCTGGATTCGATTCACCGCCCGAAGATCTCCCGTCGGGCCACTCCGCCGAGTCATTGGCCCACTCCCCACCAGCGCCATTCGGCATAGACCCTCGCGCCTGCACGCCAACGGGGCACCGATGTCATGGGAGTCCCACCAGAATGTCAGTGTGCGCAACCCCTGGTTCCAACTGGAGCCGCCGAAAACGGGCCGTTGAGGACTGATCGCAGACTGCTCCTGCCGCCGGAACCCGCCAGGTGGCGTCACAATTCGCGGAGACCAAGATTTCTGACGCAGAGGCGGTGTCGAGATTCACCGAACAACGGTGTCGTGCTTCACGGATAGAACCAGGAACTCACCCTGAGGCCGAGAGCCAGGTCATGACGAGCGTTTGGCCTGGTCGACGTCCTTGTCCGCAGTGCGGGCGGGGAGTTCGTGAGCGGTGAGGAGCAGGTGGTCGAAGCGGGTGCGGGTCTGCACCGCCACGCCACCGAACTCGGTGAGGCCATCGACGAGCTTCTCGGCCAGGACCCGCACCTTGGTGTTGGTTTCCTGCGACCGCCACACCAGTACATCGAATGCTTTCTCGGCCGTGATCGCATACATCGCCATCACCGCGCCCTTGGCTTGTTCGATCACCGACCGTGCTTCCACGATCTCGGGCATCGCCTCGTCGATCACCTGGGTGCGGATGCTGGCCGCAGTGTCGGAGACATCGATGTAGAAGCCCATGGTGCCGATCGAGGCGCCGGACCCGTCGCGCATCTGATCGCTCACCACCAGAATATGGTGCTCGGCGCCGCCGGCATCGAGGATGCGGTGCCGGGAACAGTAGGGCCGCCCGGCCTCCACGACCGCCGACAGCACGTCGGCGACCTGATCCCGATCATCGGGGTGTTTATGTTTCAGCAGAAGCTCGACGGTCAGTTCGACTTCGCCGGGGCTGTAGCCGTGCAAGGCAGCGACTTCGTCGGACCACTCCCAGCGCTGCCCGTCGGCATAGAACCAGAAACCCCCCACACGCTGCGGTGCAGGGCTGGGGTTCGGCTGGTCGGTCATAGAGTCTTCTCGATCACGACCCCAGTATTGCCAGTGCCCCGAGCGGCCGATCGCGCGACCTGGGCAAGGCCCGCAAGCCCGCCACGGCGCGGGCTTCTTGCTTCCCGGGACCCCATCCGCGATGGCGGCGGCCATCGAGTGTTTATCCGATTCATGAACGGCTAGTTCGCTGGGGCCGGAGGGGGTTAACCAGTCAGCTCCCTTCGGCCTATCGTCGGCCGGAAACAGGCGACTGCTCTCGGCCTACAGCCCGGGTCGTCATCCTCGAATCCATTCCCCACCAGTGCAGTCGACATGGATCGGTGTTGGCCCAGGCACTGCGGCCGCACGCTGTTCGGCACGTTCACGGATCGCACAGGTCGGCCCGATCCCCTCGGCGATCGAGCGCGGTGAGAGAAGCCACCCCTTTGCGGCGGCGGCAAAGAGCCACCAGCTTCACGGCGGGCCGTTCGTCGGTGTCGGCCATCTTTCTCCTCCGGCCAGGTCGGCTACGCCGTGAGGATCGCACGCCACTCCGACACCCACCGGCCCCGTGGATCGGGCCGGGTGGTGTCAGTCGCTGGTGTCCACCTTCGACAAGGCTCCCAGCGGCATGGAGAAGGGGTATCTACCGGCAGCGGAGTCGTCTACCGACTCGATCACCGCCCGGCCCTCGTCGGGATCGACCTCGCGCACCACGAAGATCGACGCACCGGACTCACCGATGCGGACCTGGTCGCCGATTTCGATCATGAACAGGAGTTTACTCGCAAGTATGTTCGAATCCTGGAACGACGAGTTCTCCGCTCCCCTGCGGCGTGTCCTGGACCCACCGACCCCGGTCCTGGTGGACCTGACCGTCGTCCTCGCCGCCGAACCGGGCTACCGTCGCGACACCATCTCGATGCGCACCAAGACTGCCGGCCTGGACACCACCGCCACCGTGCCCGGCCTGCTCTATGCCTGGGCCAGATCCGTGACCGGCGGCTGGATCGGATACGTACATCTCGCCATCCCGACCGGCAACCGCGGCGGCGGCTATGTCGGAACCCGCCAATGGTGCCCCGCCCACGCGCTGACAAGGAACGAGACCCCGCAGCCCTGACCGGCCAGGTCAGAACAGTATGAGCACGCTACGGCCGGGGGATGCCGTGGACAGGCCCGACTCAGCGCGGGCGTGCCACGTTCTGGGGGAACTGACCCTCTACGTTGCCTGCCGGGTTGTAGAGAGCGACGGCGGCGGTGTAGCCGCCCACCGAGGCGTACCCGATACCGAGTCGGGTGCTGGCCTTCCACACCAACTGCGTGAAATGACCCGTCGTCGCACCGAACCCGGGGCGGTTGAAGTCGTAGTTCTTGACCTCGTCGTACCACACCTTCGTGCCCAGCTCGACAAAGGTGACACCGTCCCAGCTGCCCGCTCCCCCGACGAGGTTCTCCCCGGCCCCGTTCTTGTAGGGGCAGGTGTGATCGATCGTTTTCTTGGCGGCGTAGTACTGCGCGCATTTCTGGGCCTGGGTGTTCAGGTTCTGGGTCAAGGTCATGGCCGGGGAGCCGTGCTTGGCCCGGTACTGGTTGTGCAGGGTGAGCCCGGTCTGCGCGTAATCGCTCTGTCCGGCGGCAGGGCCCCCGCCGGTGACGAGCGCGGCGAGCATCACCGCGGCAATAACCGATACCAATCGACGGACACGCACGACGACCTCCGAAGCAGAGCAGGACACAACAGAAACGAACCACACGGTCCTCGGAACCCCCACGAGCCGTGAGCGTTTCGGGACCTGGTGAGCATACTCGGGCTCGCTGCGCTGCTCCTCGAATCCCCCGAACGGGCACCACTGTCCTGCTTCCCAGCCGGATGAAGGAACTCGGCCGACTGGCTCCAACGGGGCGCTCCCCGGCCCGGGCCGGGGACCATCTGTCCCGGTCCACCGGCGGTCGGTTTGCCCGACGCCGAGTCCCCTACTGGGCGCGTGGATCGGGAATGACGGTGGTGCCTGCATGGTTGTGAATCGCGTGGATATCGTAGAAAAATCGTAGAAAGCGGGGGTAGACCCCACGGATGTGCAGGTCAACGGTGGGATAGGCTTTGTCGGTCATGAAGTCGGCTTTCCCGGGTGCTGTCAGCGGTGTGCCCACGACGGTCTACCTCGATCATGCGGCGACCACACCGATGCTGCCCGCCGCGGTTGAGGCGATGACGGCTGCCTTCGCGCAAGTCGGGAACGCGTCCTCGCTGCACGGCTCGGGCCGGGCGGCCCGGCGGCGGCTGGAGGAGTCGCGCGAATCGATCGCCGCGGATCTCGGCGCCCGCCCCTCCGAGGTCATCCTCTGTTCCGGCGGAACCGAGAGCGACAATCTCGCGGTCAAAGGGATTTACTGGGCCCGGCGGGCGGCGGACCCGCGCTGTAACCGGATCCTGGCCGCCTCCGTCGAGCACCACGCGGTGCTCGACGCCGTGGAATGGCTGGAGCGGCACGAGGGCGCCCGGGTCACCTGGTTGCCGGTGGACGCCGAGGGAATCGTCTCCCCGGAGACGCTGCGCACCGAACTGGCCGCGCATCCCGGCGAGATCGCGCTGGTCACCGTGATGTGGGCCAACAACGAGGTCGGGGCGATCCAGCCGATCCGGGAGCTGGCCGAGATCGCGCGGGACGCCGGAGTACCGATGCACAGCGACGCGGTCCAGGCCGCCGCGCAGTTGCCGATCGATTTCGGTGCCGCCGGGCTCGCCGCCGCGAGTTTCGCCGGGCACAAACTGGGCGGGCCGCACGGCGTCGGCGTCCTGCTGCTCGGCCGCCAGGTGGGTTGTGCGCCGCTGCTGCACGGCGGTGGCCACGAACGGGACCTGCGCTCGGGGACCTCGGATGTCGCGGCGGTGGCCGGGCTGGCCGCGGCCCTGCGGCAGACCGTGGCCGAGATGCCGGCCCGGTCCGCGGAACTGTCCGGCCTGCGCGACGACCTGATCGCGGGCGTGCGGCAGGCCGTCCCGGACGCGATACTCAACGGACCCGACGACGACCGGCGGCTGCCCGGTAACGCGCACTTCACCTTCCCCGGCTGCGAGGGTGATTCGCTGCTGATGCTGCTGGATGCCGCGGGAATCGAATGTTCGACCGGTTCGGCGTGCACGGCCGGGGTGGCCTCGCCCAGTCATGTACTGGTCGCGATGGGTGTCGGGGCCCGTGAAGCGCGGGGGTCGCTGCGGTTTTCCCTTGGACACACCTCGCAGCGGTCCGATATAGAAGCAGTACTGGAAGTGCTGCCGCAGGTGGTGGAACGAGCCAGGGCCGCGGGTCTGGCCGGTGCGAGAGGAGGTGCGTAGCGTATGCGAGTGCTCGCCGCGATGAGTGGTGGAGTCGATTCCGCGGTGGCGGCGGCACGGGCCGTCGACGCCGGGCACGAGGTGGTCGGAGTGCATCTGGCGCTGTCGAGTGCGCCCGGTACGTTGCGCACCGGATCGCGCGGCTGCTGTTCGAAGGAGGACGCGGGCGACGCCCGCCGGGCCGCCGATGTGCTCGGCATCCCCTTCTACGTCTGGGATTTCGCGGACCGTTTCAAAGAAGACGTGATCGACGACTTCGTCGAGTCCTACGCGGCGGGGGAGACACCCAACCCCTGCCTGCGCTGCAACGAGAAGATCAAGTTCTCGGCGCTCGCCGATCGGGCCGTGGCGCTCGGTTTCGACGCGGTGGTCACCGGCCACTACGCCCGGCTCGCCGACGGTGTGCTGCGCCGGGCGGTCGATGCGGACAAGGACCAGTCCTATGTTCTCGCGGTGCTGACCGCCGAGCAGCTGTCGCGGGCCATGTTCCCGGTGGGGGATACGCCCAAGCCGCAGATCCGTGCCGAGGCGGCCGAACGGGGCCTCGCGGTCGCGAACAAGCCGGACAGCCACGACATCTGCTTCATCCCGTCCGGGGACACCCGGGCGTTCCTGGGCGCGAAGATCGGGATCCGCCCCGGCGCCATCGTCGACTCGGGCGGCGCGGAGCTGGGCCGGCACGAGGGCGTGCACGGATTCACCATCGGCCAGCGCAAGGGTCTGGGTCTGCCCGGGCCGGGCCCCGACGGCAAACCGCGCTACGTCACCGATATCGATCCCGACTCGGGCACCGTGCGTGTCGGCTCGGCCGACGATCTGCTGGTGTGGTCCATCGAGGCCGACCGGGCCATCTGGACCGGCGGCGCGGCACCCACCGAACCGTTCGACTGCGTGGTGCAGGTCCGCGCGCACGGCGGCACCGCGCCCGCGACGGCCGAGGCGGTCGGCGACGGTCTCGCGGTGCGGCTGCGCGAACCGCTCAGCGGGGTTGCGCGGGGGCAGGCCGTGGTGCTGTACCGGCCCGACAGCGCGGGCGACACGGTGCTCGGCAGCGGCACCATCACCGCGACCGCGCGTACCGCGCCGGCGGGCGTACCACGATGAACCTGTCCGGTCTCCCGGCCGGGATCGCTACGGGGGTGGGGTCGTGGCCGGGCACCGATCCCCGGGAAGTCGCGACGGTGATCGTCGGCGAGCTGACCGGTCTGCCGCATCTGGTGGAACTACCGGCCCGCGGCGTGGGCGCCGATATGGTCGGGCGGGCTTCGGCGCTGCTCGTGGATATGCGGTTCGACACCACCCCGCGCGGCTACCGCCTGGCCGCCCGGCCGGGTTCGGTCTCGCGGCGTGCGAGTGATCTGCTGCGGACCGATCTGGACGCGCTCCAGGAAGCCTGGGAGAACGCCGGGCTGCGCGGATCCGGCCGCCCGGTGAAGGTGCAGGCCGCCGGGCCGCTGACCCTCGCCGCGCAGGTGGAACTGGCCGGTGGGCACCGGGTACTGACCGATCGGGGCGCGGTACGCGATCTGGCCGAATCGCTGGCCGAGGGCTTGGCCGCGCATATCGCCGAGGTCGGGTCGCGGCTCGAGGCCGAGGTGGTGCTGCAGCTGGACGAACCGTCGCTGGGCGCCGTACTGGCCGGCTCGCTGCGTGGGGCGAGTGTGCTGAACACGGTTGCGGCCGTACCGGAGCCGGAAGCACTGGCGATCCTGGAAACGGTGCTGGCGCCCCAGGGCGTACCCACGATGGTGCACAGTTGCGCGAGCCCGCCGCCACTGGCCTTCCTGGGGCAGACGTCCGCGGCCGCGCTGGGGTTCGATCTGGCCGCGGTATCGGGTACCGCCCGTCTGGACGCACTGGGGGAGGCGCTGGACGGGGGCAAACACCTGGTTCTCGGGCTGGTGCCCACCACGCGCCCCGCGGCCGCGGTGACCTGGCGCGAGATCGCCGAACCGGGCGCCCGGCTGGTCGATCGGCTCGGTTTCCCGCGCGCCGGCCTGGCGCGGCGGGTGATGGTGAGTCCCGCCTGTGGTCTCGCGGCGGCACCGCTGAGCTGGGCCCGGGACGCGCTGCGCCTGACCGTCGACACCGCGAAGGCCTTCGCGCAGGACCCGGAGTCTCTCGTCGCCGGGTGATGCCGATCGGGCGTCGAGCGCTCGTCGCCGGGTGGTTCCGACGGCTCCGTTCGCGGCCGCTGCCACATCGCGGCAGGTATCCCGTCACCCGGACCGGCCCCGCCGCGGCGAAACGAGCGACGAAACCGCGACTTGCCGGCGGTGCGCGGGCGATGAAACCGCGACTGGTTACCGGTGCGCGGGTGATCGGGGAGCGAACACTTCGGGTAGGGCTGCCGACCGGCGGTCCGCTGTCACAGGCCTGCCGGCCATAGCGGGCCCCGGTGTGCCGGGAATACCGGGCGACGTGCGGTAACAGTGCTCGGGGGTGTCGGTGGGCTGGACTACCCTGCGAGATGTGAGTGACACCGTTGGCCCCATCGAACAGGACGATGTCCGCGGAGCAGCCGCTCCCGCCCCGGCCGCCGGCGAAGAGCGGGTGCGCTGGCAGGAGCTCGCCGATACGGTGCGCGAGCATCAGTTCCGCTACTACGTGCGGGACGCGCCGATCATCTCCGACGGCGAATTCGACACGCTGTTCCAGCAGCTGCTGGCGCTGGAGGAACGCCATCCCGACCTGCGCACGCCCGATTCGCCGACGCAGCTGGTGGGCGGTGGTTTCGCCACCGATTTCACCCCGGTGGATCATCTCGAGCGGATGTTGTCGCTGGACAATGTGTTCTCCGCGGCGGATATGCGCGCCTGGGCGGCCCGCGTCGAGGAGGAGACCGGTCCGGACCTGCACTATCTGTGTGAGGTGAAGATCGACGGGGTGGCATTGAACCTGGTGTACCGCAACGGGAAACTGGAGCGCGGCGCCACCCGGGGCGACGGGCGTACGGGCGAGGACGTCACCCTCAATGCCCGCACCATCGAGGACATCCCGCGCGAACTGAACGCCGATACCGAGTTCCCGATCCCGGACCTGCTGGAAGTGCGCGGTGAGGTGTACTTCCGGCTGGAGGATTTCGAAACGCTCAATGCGGCGATCGTGGCCGAGGGCAAACCGCCGTACGCCAACCCGCGCAACACCGCGGCCGGTTCGCTGCGCCAGAAGGACCCCTCGGTCACGGCGCGGCGGCGATTGCGGATGATCTGCCACGGGCTCGGCCGCACCGAGGGTTTCACGCCGCGGTCCCAGCACGAGGCCTACCGCGCGCTGGCGGCCTGGGGTCTGCCGGTCTCCGCGCACACCCGGCTGGTGCAGGGGGTGGATGCGGTACTCGAGCGGATCTCCTACTGGGCCGAGCACCGCCACGATATCGAGCACGAGATCGACGGCCTGGTGGTGAAGGTCGACGAACTGTCGCTGCAGCGGCGGCTCGGCGCCACCTCGCGGGCTCCGCGCTGGGCGATCGCCTACAAGTACCCGCCCGAGGAGGCCACCACCACACTGCGCAATATCGCGGTGAACGTGGGCCGGACCGGCCGGGTCACCCCGTTCGCGATGATGGAGCCCGTCGTGATCGCCGGTTCCACCGTCTCCATGGCGACCCTGCACAATGCGGCCGAGGTCGTGCGCAAGGGGGTGCTGATCGGGGATACGGTCACCATCCGGAAGGCCGGGGACGTGATCCCGGAGGTGCTGGGTCCGGTGGTGGACGCCCGCACCGGCGACGAGCGGGCTTTCGTGATGCCCACCCACTGCCCCGAATGCGGGACCGAACTCGCGTACGAGAAAGAGGGCGACGCCGATATCCGCTGCCCCAACCAGCGGAGCTGTCCCGCCCAGCTGCGGGAGCGGGTGTTCCATGTGGCCGGTCGTGGCGCCTTCGATATCGAGGCGTTGGGTTACGAGGCGGCGATCGCGCTGCTGAACTCCGGCGCCATCACCGACGAGGGCGATCTGTTCGATCTCGACGCCGACCGTCTGCGCAATGTCGCGCTGTTCGTGAACAAGAACGGCAGCCTCTCGGCGAACGGCAACCGGCTGCTGAGCAATCTGGCCGCCGCCAAGGACCGGCCGCTGTGGCGGGTCCTGGTCGCGCTGTCGATCCGGCATGTCGGGCCGACCGCCGCGCGGGCGCTCGCGGCCGAATTCGGCAGTCTGGAACGGATCGAACAGGCATCGCTGGAGGAGCTGGCGGCCGCCGCGGGCGTCGGGCCGACCATCGCCACCGCCGTCGCGGAATGGTTCGCGGTCGACTGGCATCGCGCCATCGTGGACAAATGGCGGGCCGCGGGGGTGCGGATGGAGGACGAACGCGATGAATCCATCCCCCGCACGCTCGAGGGCCTGTCCATCGTGGTGACCGGCTCGCTGGAGGGATTCTCCCGCGACGGCGCCAAGGAAGCGATCCTGCTGCGCGGGGGTAAGGCCGCGGGGTCGGTATCGAAGAAGACGGCCTTCGTCGTCATCGGGGAATCGCCCGGGTCCAAGGCCGCCAAGGCCGAGGAACTCGGGGTGCCGATCCTGGACGAGGACGGGTTCCGCGTCCTGCTCGAATCCGGCCCGGACGCGGTCGGGTCCGGCCCGGCGGCGGAGGCCGAATCGGCGGAGTAACGGCACGGTCCGGGACACGACCGGTACCGATCCTGCGGGACCGGGTCCATACACGGCAGGATGGCGGGATGCTGCGCAGTTTTCGGGTGTCCAACCACAAATCGCTGGCGGATCTACAGGAATTGCGGTTGACCCGCGGCGTGACCGCGCCGGTTGCGGTGCCGGTGACCGCGGTGCACGGGGGCCCGGCCGCCGGTAAATCAAATCTGGTCGACGCCCTGGGGCATATGCGGGACGCGGTGCTGCACTCGGTGAGCGGCTGGGACCCCTACGCCGGCCCGGCCCGGGCTCCCCATGTCGCGCTGCCCGGGCAGCCGAGCGATTTCGAGGCCGTTTTCGTGGCCGAGGGCGTGCCCTACACCTACGGTTTCCGGTTGGACGCCGCCGATGTCGCCGCCGAATGGCTCTACAGCCATCCGCGGTCACGCAAGCGGATCGTTTTCGAACGCGAGGGTGAGGCGATCCGGGTCGGGCCGATGTTCGAGCCGGCGCGGTTCGGGATCACCGCGCTGGTGCCGCTGGTACGCCCGAACGCCCTGCTGCTGAGCCTGGCCGGGCAGATGTACGCCGAGGCGCTGGTCCCGGCCTACCGGTGGTTCGAGACCATGCTCGAGGTGTCGGCCGGTTCCGCCGATATCGCCTCGATCGAGCTGCGGCTGGGTTCGCATCTGTCGCGATCCACCGAGAACGCCGCCCGGCTACTGACCCTGCTGCAATCCGCGGACCTCGGTATCACCGATCTGCTGATCGCCCAGAACGACTCCGGCTACGCCGACTACCTGCGCGATCTCGACGCCGATATCGCCGTACTCGGGGAACAGATCGATCGCGCGGCCGGTTCGGCGGCCTATACCGCACAGCTGGAACAGGACAGCGGTGTGAACGCCACTCAGCTGGCCCGCGAGCTGACCAATATGCGCAATGCGCGCGATGCGCTCTATACCCGGATGGTCGGGCGGCACGGTGTCGGGCTGCGGCTCGTACACACCGATGTGGAGCCCGTTTTCACCCTGGCCGAGGAATCCTCGGCGACCCGGGCGCTGCTGCGGTTGCTACCGATACTGCTCGACTCGCTCGACGCGGGGAAAGTGCTCGTGGTCGACGATATCGGCGCGCGGCTGACGGTGGAGGAGACCGACCGGCTCGTGCAGCTGTTCCAGAATCCGGAAACCAATACGCGCGGTGCGCAACTGGTGTACACCACCGGTGACAGGGCACTGGTGGACCGGGGAAACGGCCGCTCCGCGCGGACCCGCACCAGTGTCTGGACCGTCCGGCGTTCCGCGGGCGGTGCCAGTACTCTCACGGTGTCCTGAATCCCGGCCGCCGCGGGGCGGCGACCGGGATCCGGTACTACTGGCTGGGTTCCGGCAGGTTGCAGCCCATCTTCGGGTTGAGGCCGACGTAATTGAGTGGACCGGCCACCACGGTCACCGCCAGCGTCGCGAAGTGGGAGCACTGCTCCGGTGGATCGTTGAAATAGCCCCGTTGCCACGCGGCGATGATGCCCGCCACGAACCAGACCAGTACTACGAGGCTTGCTACTCGGCTACCCATTGCACCTGCTCGAATCGTTGATTCCGGCATGACGATCGCTTCCTTCCATGTCCGGTGGATCTGAAATACCCCGTCCCGCACGACTCATGCGCGGACGCGTCCGTCTCACAGAAGTGATGGTCAGCGGGCCGGGCGGCCGAATTTTCGCCGTCGCAGCGTCATTCGGCCGAACAAGTCACCGGTGCGGAAAGGCAGGAGCCCGGCCGCGATGCAGGCTGTCCCGGTGCGCGGCCGGCGAGCCGGATTTCATCAGCCGCGGGCCCAGGACGTCCCGTCCGGGCGGGCCGGGAACGGGCCCCGTGACATGCCCGGGCGCCGCCACGGCGACCTCCCGCGGGAGTGGTGTGCGCCACCGAATCGCGACGCCCCGGGCGTCGGCGGCCGGCGCGACGCCGCGGGGCCTAGCATGGTGGGGTGTTCGAACTGGCGATGCTGGCGATCATGGTGGCCGCACTGGCGGGAATGCTCGTGCTGGTGTTCCGCGGGCGGCGGGGTGGGCGTATGCCCGCGGACGCGGAGATCGGTTCGCTGTATCTGACGGGGGTGAGTCCGCGCCCCGAGGCGATGGGCGAGCAGTTCGTCACGGTCACCGGGAATCTGTCCGGGCCGTCCGAGCCGGGGAAGGTGGTCTACGGGCGCATGGTGTGGGATGCCGCCTATTGGCCGTCGGTCGGGGACACGCTCACCGTCGCCTATCCGCCGGGTAGGCCGGATCGGTGGCGCATCGTCGAGCCGGGCGCCGACCGGTAGTTCATCGCCGGCGGGATTCAGCCCAGGACGGTGGCGACGATTCCGGCGAGGTAGCCCAGCCGCGCGATCTCCGAGGGGCGGAAATCGGGCCCGCCGGGACGGCCGAGCAGGAGCGCCTTGCTGGAGGGTCCGAGCGGCGCGGCGGCCAGTTTGGTGTCCATATCGCGCCAGATCTCGGGGACCCAGTCGGCGTTGCCGTCGAGCGCGGTCGGTTTCTGCAGCGGCATCCACGGCACCGACGCCGCCTGGGTCTGCGGCGCGCTCTGACTGCCCACCACGCGGTAGGCGCCGTGCGTCCCCATGTCCAGGACGGTGCTCCAACCGACCCGCAGCACTCGCGGGACCCCGTCGACCAGCACCTGGAGCCGATCGTCGCGGGCGTTGGCCACATTGTCGATCAGTTCGAGCTCGCGATGGGTGTCGAGCACGCCGGAGTAGGGACGGATGGAATCGACGCGGACATCGCCGAGCGATTCCGCGGCGGTGATGAGGGTGTCGGGCAGGGCGTTGGGGGCGATCTCGACCACGAGATCGTCGACCGCGTAGCCGGCACCACGCTCCACCACGTCCAGGGAAAGGATATCGGCGCCGACCGTTCCCAACGCTACGGCTAGCGACCCGAGGCTTCCCGGACGATCCGGAAGTTGCACGCGGAGCAGATAAGACACGTGCGTTTCCCTTTCCTTCTGTGGCCGAGGCTTACAACGAATACCCGGTCTGCCCATCCTTACACCCATTGCCGGGGGTTATCGAGTCGAATTGTGCGCCCGGAACGAGGGTCACAGGTGTCGAATGGTGTGAAATGCGTAACTTTCGAATTTCCGCGTGGCCCGCGGCCCGCTCCGGCGGAACCCTCGCGCGGACCGGTGGCCGCGGCCCGCGCGGCCTGCCGGGTAGCCCGGTCCGGCCACACCATTAGGCTGTTCGATGCTTGTGATCCGCAGTCCAAACTATCGCCGAAAGGGGTTCGCGGTGACCGCCATCTCCCGCGACGAGGTCGCACACCTCGCCCGGCTGTCCAGGCTCGCCCTGTCCGAGGACGAACTCGACCAGTTCGCCGGGCAGCTGGATTCGATCCTCAGCCATGTGCGGACCATCTCCGAGGTCGCCGCCGCCGATGTCCCGGCCACCGCGTCGCCGGATCCGGTGACGAACGTGACCCGCCCCGACGAGGTCCGCCCCGGTCTCACTCCGGATCAGGCGCTGTCCGGCGCACCCGCCGCCGAGGAACAGCGGTTCCTGGTTCCGCAGATCCTGGGGGAGGCCGAATGAGCGCGAGCGAACTGACCCGGCTCGGCGCGGCCGACCTCGCGAGCCGCATCCACGGTGGCGAAGTCTCCTCGGTGGAGGTGACCCGGGCCCATCTGGACCGGATCGCCGAGGTCGACGGGGAGTACCACGCCTTCCTGCACGTCGCGGAAGAGCAGGCGCTCGCCGCCGCGGCCGAGGTGGACGCCGCCCTGTCCGCCGGTGCGGTGCCCGCCTCGCCGCTGGCGGGGGTGCCGCTGGCGCTCAAGGACGTGTTCACCACGACCGATATGCCCACCACCTGCGCGTCGAAGATCCTCGAGAACTGGGTCGCGCCCTACGACGCCACGCTGACCACCCGGCTGCGGGCCGCCGGGATCCCGATCCTGGGCAAGACCAATATGGACGAGTTCGCGATGGGCTCCTCCACCGAGAACTCCGCCTACGGGCCGACCCACAACCCGTGGGACACCACCCGGATCCCCGGCGGCTCCGGCGGCGGTTCGGCGGCGGCGCTGGCGTCCTATCAGGCGCCGCTGGCCATCGGCACCGACACCGGCGGCTCGATCCGGCAGCCGGCCGCGGTCACCGCGACCGTCGGCACCAAGCCCACCTACGGCACCGTGTCCCGGTACGGACTCGTCGCCTGCGCGTCCTCCCTCGACCAGGGCGGCCCGTGCGGCCGGACGGTGCTGGACACCGCTCTGCTGCACGAGGTGATCGCCGGACACGATCCGCGCGATTCCACCTCCCGTGACGTCGCGGTCCCGGCCGTGGTCGACGCTGCCCGGAAGGGCGCGTCGGGCGATCTGCGCGGGGTGAAGATCGGGGTGGTGAAGGAACTGCACTCCGACAGCTACCAGCACGGTGTGCTCGCCTCCTTCGACGCCGCGGTCGGCGTGCTGAAGGATCTGGGCGCCGAAGTGGTCGAGGTGTCCTGCCCGCATTTCGAGTACGCCCTGGCGTCCTACTATCTGATCCTGCCCAGCGAGGTCTCCTCCAACCTGGCCCGGTTCGATGCCATGCGCTACGGCCTGCGGGTGGCCGACGACGGTCATCACAGCGCCGAGCAGGTCATGGCCGCGACCCGCGCCGCCGGATTCGGTCCGGAGGTCAAACGACGGATCATGATCGGCACCTACGCGCTCTCGGCGGGCTACTACGACGCCTACTACGGCCAGGCGCTCAAGGTCCGCACGCTGATCGCGCGTGATTTCGACAAGGCCTACGAGCAGGTGGACGTGCTGGTCTCCCCGACCAGTCCGTTCACGCCGTGGAAGCTGGGCGAGAAGGTCGACGATCCGCTGGCCATGTACCTGTCCGATCTGTGCACCCTGCCCACCAACCTGGCCGGGCATCCGGCCATGTCGGTCCCGTCCGGACTGAGCGGCGACGACGGGATGCCGGTGGGTCTGCAGATCATGGCGCCGGCGCTGGCCGACGACCGGTTGTACCGGGTGGGTGCGGCCTATGAGGCGGCCCGCGGCGATATCGCCTGATACCGATCCGCCGGGAGCGGCGAGAGTTCACCGAGGGCGGTGGTCCGAACGGGCCACCGCCCTCGGTGTTCCTGGGCGGATCAGCGGGCGTGCCGCCGCTCGGCTTCCCGTTCGACCGCGGTGGTCATCCCGGGGAACCCCTTCTCGAATCCGCGCCCGAACAGCAGGCCGACCAGTGGGGCGAGCCAGCCGTCGAGTTCGAAATGGGATTCGTAGCGGGTGCGGTCACCGGCCAGCGGGGTCAGCGTGTGCGAGCGTTTGCTGCGCAGCGCGCCGAGGGGGATCGGTTTCATGGAGTAGCTGAATTCCCGGCCCGCGGTGACGCTGCGGATCCATTCGCGCATCCGGATCGGCCGGGGGGCGAGCTGCTCGACCCTCATATCGATCGGCGCACCGACCGTCAGCTCCGCCCGGCAACGGCTGATGAACGGATTCCAGTCGCCGTACCGGTCGAAATCGGTGAGTACCGACCACACCACCTCGGCAGGAGCGTCCACCTCGACCACATCGTCCACAACAAGCACGTCCCCAAATTAGAACGTGTTTCAAGTCGGGTCAACCGTGGTCAGCCGGTCCGGGCGAGTGGCGGCGTGGCGGTCGGCAACAGCTGCACCCCGGTCGGAAACGCGGGGTCGGGTGGGGCGGCCGTGGGCCGGGGCGTGAAGCCGGGCAACCATCGGGCATACGGCAGCAGGAGACGGGTGAACGCGGGCCGCGGCAGGCCGGTGGCAAGGCCGGGCCGCACGGCGCCGACCGGGATGCGGACACCGGGTGCCGTCGTGCGCCGGATCCGCCGGTGCAGGCGGCGGATCCCGAAGACCAGGGCGGCCATCGTCGCCAGGCCGAGCGCGACCGCGCGCAGCAGCCAGGGCCGGGTCGGATGGTCCGTGGCGGCCTGGGCCGCCACCTGGCTCAAAGTCTCCACCACCGGGACCCCGTAGTGCTGCCGGCGCGAATTCAACTCCACCGCGGTGGCCGCGATCCCGGCCAGCGTCTCACAGCGGGTGCGCACCACCGGTTCGGTATGCGTTTCGCAGGCCTGGTGCAGCCGGACGCTCAACGTCCGGTCCAGGGCCTGCCGGGCCCACGGCCCCAGCGGGGCGCCGGTGCGATCGGCGTACCGCAGCAGGTCGTACCCGAGGTCGTGTGCCATACAGGCGGTATCGAATTCCGGTGGCAGCTCGACCGGTGAGGAACAACTGCCGTCCGGAGCCACGAGCACGCCCTGCCGGACGACGGGCTGGTAGCCGATCCGGTCCGCGAAATCCCGCGGGATGGCCGCCACGGTGTCCACCACCGCGTCACCCGAGGTCAGGTCCACCACCGCCAGCCCGGCCGGCGCCGTGACCGAACCGTCGATACCGACGGCCTCGGAGGTCGGCGCCGGCACGGCGGTGATCACCAGACCGAACAGCGCGGCACCGGTGAACGCCGGCAGCGAGATCCGCCGGAACCGGCGCCGGGGCCGGCGCGGGTGATCGTTACGGGGTGAAGCCATGGTGGGACACCTTAAGCGTTACGGAGTGATGGGCCCGCACGGCAGGTCCCGCTCCCGATAGCCACGACCGCCGCGGTGGCAGCCCGCATCCGGCCGGCAAACCCGGCGCCGCGACGGTAGCGGAGTGTGTCACGCCGGACCGCAGCCGGGCAGCGCGGTCCCCTGATCGGTGTCGTACCGGTGGCCGTGTCCCGGTGGCGCGCCGAGGGCGCCCAGCAGGTCCGCGGTGGTCTGTAGGAAACCGGCCACGGGCAGCCAGGGCGGGGTGGGCGCGTCGCGGCGGGTGGCGGTGAGGTCCGGCGGCCGCCACAGCAGGTCGAATGACCAGTGCACGACCGGGTCGGACGTATTGGCCAGTACCGCGGTGCGCGCACCGGGCGCGGGCCCACCGCCGCCGGGCATCCCGGCCCACAGCGCCGAACACACCCGGCGATTCTGCTCGGCGGCGCCCGCGAACACCGTGCTACCGCCGAGCGCGCCGAGGCTCTGTCCGTACAGGTGCAGCCGGGGCGGATCCGGCACCGTGGCGATGTGCTGTTCGACGGCGGTGACCAGCGCCCGCGCCGAGGCCGTCGCCGCGTCCCGGCCGAAGACGAAGGTGGCCCAGCTCGGCGCGTACGAGTACTGCAACGCGACCACCGCCACATCGCCGCCGAATCGGGTATCGAAACCCTGCAGTGCCCGCGCGTCCACCCAGCCCGATCCGGTGGGCACGGCGATCACCAGATCGGAGCGGTCGAAGCCACCGGCCCGATCCAGTTCCCGGACCGCCAGCTCGGCGCGCCCGGCCAGGTCCGGCGCCGAGCGGAGTCCGATATAGACCCGGACCGCGCCCGGCGGTCCGGCGGTGACGAACCGCTGCCCCTCGCGCCCCAGCGTCGACCAGTCCACCATCGACGCGGCGCTCCCGGACCGGGTCACCGCCACCGGCCGGACCAGGCCCGGGTCGGCGGTGGCATTCGCGGCGGCATAGGTCCGGTCGCTCCAGCCCACCGCCGCGGGGACCGCGCACAGGGCCATCGGCAGCCCCGCGACCACCATCATCACCAGCGCCCGCGACCAGCCGATCCGCCGGAGCGACCGGCCGCACCCGCGGACCACCACCACGGTCGCGACGGCGAGCAGGGTCGCGCCGACCGCCCACCCCACCCAGTGGCCCGGGCCGGTCGGCGCCACATCCATCGCCGACCGGAGTATGTGCTGCCAGCGTGCGGCGTGCACCACCGCGCCGAGAACGCCGGCCGCGGTGGCCGCGAAGACCAGGCGCCGGACTCGCGGTGTGGCGACCGGGGCGCGCCCCGCGGTGTACCGGATCACGAGATGGATGAGCCGCGCGATACCCAGCGCCACGACCACGGTCACCGCGGTGAGTACGGCCTGCGCGGCCGCGGCCCGGGGCAGCAGGCCGGGCGCCAGGGACACCGCGGTTCCGGCACCGACGGCGAGTGTGGTCGCTACGGGTGGCCAATGCCGCGGTAGCCGGGTACGGAGGTATCCGAGCGGGCCCTTGCTAGACCGGGATTGCGCCGGTGTCGGGACGTGATCGGCCGGATCGGTGCGGGGGCGGGGTAGCGCGGGTGCCGGAACGTTATCGGTCGGTTCGGTGCGAGGGCGGGGCCGCGAGCGAGCCGGGACATCGTCGGATCGGCCGGTGCGGGGTACAGATGGTGCCGCGAAGTCGTCGGGTAGTAGGTCGGTGCGGGGGCGTGGCGGGGAGAGTGCCGGGACGCTTTCGGACAGGCCGGCGGAAGGGCGGGGCTGCGCGGGCGCCGGCACTTCGTCGAGTCGGCCGAAGAGAGGTTCCGCCGCTGCCGGGACGCTCCCGGGCGTGCCGGTGCGAGGCGGTGGCGGGGTGTCGTCGGCAGCGTCGGGGCGGGTTGGTGACCGAAAAAGCGACGGGACATTCCCGGGTGTGCCGGTGCGAGTCCGAGACCGGCCGGGGGTCGGGATGTCGGTGGGTAGGCCGGTGTGGGGCCGAGACCGGCCGGGGGTCGGGATGTCGTCCGGTTGGCCGGTGTGGGGCCGTGGCCGGCCGGGTGTCGGGATGTCGTCCGGTTGGCCGGTGTGGGGCCGTGGCCGGCCGGGTGTCGGGATGTCGTCCGGTTGGCCGGTGTGGGGCCGTGGCCGGGCAGGTGTCGGGACGTCGTCGGGTCGATCGGTGTGGAGCTGTGGCCGGGCGGGTGCCGTGGCGTGGCCGGGCAGGCCGGTGCGGGGCCCGGGGCGCGACGGGTTCTGGACGGGTACGGCTGTGGTCGTGTCAGACATGGGAACCCCCGGCGACGGCGTGGTACGGGCGGATCGGACGGCGGGTTCCGGCCGCCGGGAGCAGCGGCGCGGCGACCGGTCGGCGCAGGAACAGGACGGCCGTGGCGAGCAGGAGCAGGCCGCAGATCCGGGGCAGCCACGCGGTGACGGCGCCGGCCAGGGGAAAGTCCTCAACGACCGGTACGCCGTAGTCCTGCCGCATCGAATTGAGATCAACGGCGATCTCGGCGGCCTCGGCCATCACGGCGCAGCGGGCGCGCGGCAGCGGCTGCGGCCGCTGCGCGCACGCGGTGTGCATCCGTTCGGCGAGGGTCCGGTCCAGCTCCTGCCGGGCCCAGGGGCCGAGCGGGGCGCCGGTGCGGTCGGCGTACCGCAGCAGGTCGTAGCCGAGGTCGTGGGCCTTGCAGGCGGTATCGAACTCCGCCGGCAGCGGTACCGGGGAGGAACACGACCCGTGCGGCGCGACCAGCATCCCGTCGACCCGCGCCGGGGCGTAGCCGGCCACCGCGCGGAAATCCGCGGGTATCGCGGCGACCGTTCCCGGGGTGGTGAGCGCGCGTACCGCCGCCGCGGCGACCGGCCGGGGTGCGGGACCGGCGGCATCGGCCGCGGGCGCCGACAGCAGGGATACCGCCGCGGCGAAGCCGGCCGCGGCGGTCGCCGCGCGCCGCGCGGTCTGCGGGGACAGCCGGGCCGGGCGGCGCACGGCATTGTTCGAGACAGCCATGGCCGAGGACGTTATGAACGGAAGGCGGTCGCGGCCGTCCCGCTCGGGTGGGGTTTGCGCGCCGATCCCGGAACCTACGCCGGTACGGGGCTAGCCCCGGTGTACCGGCCGTAATTCACCCCACGGTATGAGGTGCGCCCGGGCCGGAGTTCCTAGTGTCGGGGGCATGAACGATACGAGCATCGCGGTGCCGGTGCGCCGGCGGCGGGGCCTGTGGGGCCTGATCGCCGGCCTGGGTCTGCGCTGGTGGCTCGACGCCGCCTCGGTCCTGACGGCGGTGACACTGTTCTCGGTGGCGTGGCCCACCCTGTTCCTCACTCACGACGTGCCCGCGCCGCTCGCGCCGCTGATCGCCGCGTTCGCCGCGCTGCCGGTATTGCTGATGAGCAGGAACGCGCTGCTGGGCTGGGCGGTCTCGGCGGGCTCGGCGCTGTTCATCGCGTTGGCCGTACCGAACCTGCCGGGGGAGGAGATCCCGGTCCAGGTGGTGCATATCGTCGCGCTGTACTTCCTGGTGTTCGCGGTGGCCCTGCGCTCGCCGCTGCAACTGGTCGCGGTGGTGTGGGGGGCGACCTCGCTGCTGCTGGGCGCGGCACTCTCGGCCGAGGGGATCGACGCCGACCCGTGGGCCTGGCCGGTCTCCCTGGGCGGGCTGGTCTTCGTGGCGCTGCTGGTGCGGTCGCTGATCCGCTCCCGGACCGAGCTGAGCAAGCAGACCGAACTCAGCGATCTGGAACGGGCGCGCCGCACGATTCTCGAGGAGAAGGCGCGCATCGCGCGCGACCTGCACGATGTGGTGGCCCACCATATGTCGCTGGTGGTCGTGCAGGCGCAGACCGCGCCCTACCGGGTGGAGGGTGTGAACGACGCCGCGCGCGCCGAGTTCGAATCGATCGGCGCCACCGCCCGGGAGGCACTGAACGAGATCCGCGGGCTGCTCGGTGTACTGCGCAGCGACGGACAGCTCGCCGAGCACACGCCGCAACCGACCGCCGCCGACCTGGAAGCGCTGTTCATCGGTGCGGCCCGTGCCGGGGTGGATCTCTCCTGGTCGGTCGACGGAACCCTGGCCGCGATCCCGGATATCGTCGGTTCCGCGCTGTATCGGATCGTCCAGGAATCGCTGGCCAATACCGGTCGGCACGCCCCCGGCGCACCGGTGCGGGTGACGATCTCCTGTACGGGCGAGATCGACCTCACCGTGGTCAACGGCCGGGGCAGCGGTGCCCCCGGCGGCGGTACGGGCGGGCACGGTATCCCGGGTATGCAGGCGCGCGCGCTCGCCGTCGGCGGCCGGGTCGACGCGGGACCCGCCGCCGACGGCGGATTCCGGGTCCACGCTCGGTTGCCGCTCGCGCCCGTCGCGGAGTTCGCGCTGCCCGCCGCCGCGCCCGGTGCGCGCTGACCCCGGAGGTTTCGGTGGCGTCCCGCGCCGCCGGATGGCACCGCGGGCGAGAGCAATACCGTGTGCGGCGGCGGTCTTCGCCGCCGGACACTCGGCGCACGCCGGTTTCATCCGGGAATTAAGCTGGGCCCGTGGCAATAACCGTGTTGATCGCCGACGATCAGGCCATGGTGCGGCAGGGATTCGGAGCATTGCTCGCCGCCCAACCCGATATCAGTGTCGTCGGCGACGCGCCCAACGGAAAAGTGGCGGTCGCCGAATCGGCGCGGTTGCGACCCGATGTGGTGCTGATGGATGTGCGTATGCCGGAGATGAACGGGCTCGACGCGGCCCGCTCGATTCTGGGGGCCGGATTCGATCCTCCGGTACGCGTGCTCATGCTCACCACCTTCGATATCGACGACTACGTGTACGAGGCCCTCGGGATCGGCGCCAGTGGATTCCTGCTCAAGGACGCCCCGGCCGAGGAACTGGTGCGGGCGGTGCGGGTCGTCGCCGCCGGGGAGGCGCTGCTCGCGCCGACCGTCACCCGCCGGCTCATCGCGGAAGTGACCACCCGCCGCGCGGCCCGGCGCGCCCCCGCCCCGGCGCTGGCCTCACTGACCCCGCGCGAACGGGAGATACTCGAACTCATCGCCCGCGGTATGTCGAATACCGAAATCGCCACGGCGCTGTTCATCGCCGAGCAGACGGTCAAAACACATGTGTCCAAGGTCTTCACCAAATTGGATCTGCGCGACCGCGCGCAAGCCGTGGTGCTGTCCTATGAATCCGGGTTGGTCACCCCCGGCTGAACGGACTGTCAGGTATTCCATGAAGTGCCCTGATTCCCGTTGTCACGGGGGAAACGGCGCGCTGTGCCCGGTAGGCTCACCAGTCTGTCGGTCGCCTGAAGGGGGTCGTGTTGCTCAACAACGGTGACGTGTTCGCCGGGTTCACCGTCGAGCGGTTGCTCGGCGAAGGCGGAATGGGCGCCGTATATCTGGCCCGGCATCCCCGGCTCGGGAAACAGACCGCGTTGAAGCTGCTCAAACCGGAACTGTTCGCCGACGCCGCGATCCGCACCCGGTTCGAACGGGAAGCCGATCTCGCTGCCGCGCTCGACCATCCGAGCATCGTCACGGTCTACGACCGGGGCGTGGAGGGCGATCACCTGTGGATGTGTATGCAGTACATCGATGGCGCCGATGCCGGCACGGTCAATCCGCTGGCCCTGGCTCCGGAGAAAGCGGTCCAGATCATTGCCGGCGTGGCCGACGCGCTCGATTACGCGCACGGTATGGGGGTTCTGCACCGTGATGTGAAACCGTCCAATATCCTGCTCGCCCGCGCCAATCCCGGGCAGGGTGAGCGCGTTTTCCTCACCGATTTCGGATTGGCCCGGTTACGCGCGGAAACAGTGCGGTTGACCCAGACCGGTATGTTCACCGCCACCCTCGCCTTCGCCTCGCCGGAACAGATGACCGGCGGCGACATGGACGGCCGATCGGATCAGTATTCGCTGGCCTGCGCGCTGTACTGGCTGCTCACCGGAATGGCGCCGTTCGATTCACCCAACCCCGCCGACATCATCCACGGCAATCTGCAACTCGCCCCGCCGCCGCTGGCGGTGAAACGCCCGGGGCTGCCGCCGGGACTGGATCCGGTGCTGGCGAAGGCGATGGCCAAACATCCCGGTCACCGGTACCGCACCTGCGTCGAGTTCGCGCGGGCCGCCGAGCAGGCGCTCGCCGCCCCGGCGCCCACCCAGAACTATGCGCCGCCGGCCGAGGCGAGCGGTCCGGGAACGGTGTATCCCGGTGCGGCGGGCAATTATTCGGCCGTTCCCGGCGTTGCGTCGGCGCCGACGGGTCCGCCCGGTGCGCCCGCGGGACCATCGGGAGCGCCCGCCGGACCACCGGGTGCGGTCGCGGGGGCGACCGGCGGTTACGCCGAGGGTGGATACGCGGGCGGCGCGGCCGCCCGCGCCGGTGCCGCGCTGCCGCCCGGTGCGCCGGGACCGGGCGTGGAACGCACCGGTGGCGTGACGACAGGTTCGGCCGGTGCGCCGGTGCGGGCGGGCGATGTCGAACACACCGGCGCCCAGCCGGTCGTGACCCCGCCGGGGCCGGCGGTGCGCCCGGGACCGGCCGTGGAACACACCGGCCCCGCCCGGGCGGCGCAGAGTGCGGGGGTCGAGCACACCGGGGGGATGCCCGTGCAGGCCGTGCCGCGACCTCCGGCGCCCGGGCAGTACCACGGCTATCACCCGGCTCCGGCCGCGCGCCGGCGCAGCCGGGCGCCGTGGATCGCGGTGGCCATCCTGATCCCGCTCATCGTGCTGGCCGTGATCGTGGCGGCCGTTCTGGTGGTGGTGGGCAGCAACGATTCCGGTTCCGGCGGTGCGCCGGACGCTACTCGACCCGCCACGCTCGAACGGGGCCCGACCGGTACCAGCGGTGAATCCGAGACCTCGCCGGGGACAGAACCGGGCGACCGCACCCGGCGGTTGTTCCCCACACTGCTGCCGCAAGGGTCGGAGCTGGACGGTTTCGGGTATCAGGACGCGCTGTGCAGTCAGTACGAGCCCGGTGAACAGATCCCGATACTCGAAGTGGTCCCGGTCTTCGACGAGATCCTGGAAACCCGCCCGTGGGAATCGATCTGGGACTGCCGGCAGCGCTCGCTGGAGGCCACCCGGCTCGACTACACGGTCATCACCTACCCGGACGCCGAGAACACCATGGAGGTGGTCGAGAGCCTGCCGCCCCACGATTCGGTCTCCGGTGCCAAGAGTGGGGAACCCTATACCGCGCATCGGTGGGAGGAACCCGGCGGTCGGGGCCGGTCCACCGCGAATATGGTGGTCGGTTTCGGCGCCGGAACCGATTCGCCCCGGAGCAATTCGCTGTTGTTCGTCCGCTACTGGGGTGCGGGAGCCCGCAGTGATATCGACCGGTGGTGGTCGGACGCCCCGCTGTGAACGCCGCCGCGCCGCGGGTGGGTCGTCCGCGCGGCCCGATCAGGCCACCGGCACGGGTGACGCCGTGCGCGCGTCGAGCACCGCGTAGAGCACGGGTTGTTCGGTTGCCAGCTCGAGCCGGGCCTCTTCGGCGGTCCAGCAGCGGCCCGGGTCGAGCTCCAGCTTGGCGTCCACATGGATGTTCCACCGATAGCGCAGCGCCGCAAGTACGCCCTGCGGCCCGCCGAACAGGCGGTCGAGATGCGGGATGTCGTCGAAGAGGTCCGGTCGCGCCGGATCGTGGGCAGCGCGGTCGAGGACGGTGTGCAGGATCTCGGTACGTAGGTGCTGATCTTCCCAAGACATGATCCGAGCCCTTTCGGTCGGGGGCCGGGTTTCGCCGGCCCGGTGGTACGGCGACCTCGTGTTCCACGCTAGGAATCCGGCGCCGGTAAATCGTCGTGCCGTGGACGTGAATCGCTGTCCTACCGTGGTCGGAGCCGGGAACCGGCCGTAGCAGGATGCCGCGCGGCCCCGGGGGTGCTTACCCTGGACAGATGAGTGAGAGCCGCCTCACACCGGTTGCCGCCGCGGGGGACCGTGCGCGGCCGCTGGGCGGTGGCGCGAGGGGCGGATCCGATCCGGACGCCCTGGAACCGCCGGTCACGACGACGGACCCGGCCCCGGAGGAAGCGGAAGCGGCGGTAAGGTCCGGACGGTGGGCCCGCAGCCGGCGCCGGCCGGGTGCTCTGCTCGCGAGACTGCTCCCCGGGGCCCCGCACCCGCTGCGCGAACTGCCCTTCGACTATCCGCCCAAGGTCGTGCTGTTCACCGATCTGGCGTTCTTCGTCATCGGCGTGGTGGCCTGTCTGCAGCGGCACGAGTACTTCCCCACCGCACTGCCGGTGATCGCGCTGGTGCTGCTGTTCGCGTCCGGCCCGATCTACGTGCTGTTCGGGATCGTGCCGCGGCCGCTGCCACTGTTCGCCGCCACGATGATCGCGGCGGCGCTGTTCTTCGTCCAGCCGGTGGACTCCGATTTCGCGCCCTTCGTGCTGATGGTCGGTATCGCCGAGATCGCGGCGATCGCCCCGAAGCGGCTGAGCATCCTGCTGGCGGTGGTCGCCGCGGCCGAACTGCTCGCCTTCGCCTTCGTCGGGGAGGCACTGTGGGGCGACCACTCGCTGCGTACCGGCTTCCCTATGTATGCGCTCGGGATCCTGCTCGGCTGGCTGGTGGGGGTGATGCTGCAGTATCAGCGCCTGTTCCTGTACCAGGAACGGGAGAACCAGAGCGCGCGCGCCGCGCAGGCCGCGGCCGCCGAACGCAACCGGATCGCGCGCGAAGTACACGATGTCATCGCCCATTCGCTCACCGTGACCCTGCTGCACGTGACGGCCGCCCGCCACGCACTGACCTCCGATCGCGATGTGGACGAGGCGGCCGACGCCCTCGTCGACGCCGAACGACTGGGCCGCCAGGCAATGGCCGATATCCGGCGCACGGTCGGCCTGCTGGATTCGGTGCCCTCGGCGGCCGGGGTCGAACCGGGCGCCGGTGATATCCCCGCCCTCGTCGACGACTTCGTCAACGCCGGCCTCACGGTGAACCGGCGTTTCACCGGCGATCTGTCCGGGGTGTCGGCGGCGGTCGGGCTTGCGCTCTATCGCGTCTGCCAGGAATCGCTGGCCAATATCGCCAAACACGCCCCGGGCGCGGACGTCGAGCTGAAGGTGGCCGTGGACGGCCGCTCGGCCGTCGTGCGCGTGCACAATACGATCCCGCGCGGCCTGCCCCCGCAGCTCGGCCGGGGGACCGGGGTCGCCGGTATGCGGCATCGGTCCGACGGGCTGGGCGGTCGCATCAGGGTCGGTCCGGAGGCCGGCGGGTGGCTCGTACGCGCGGAGTTCCCGCTGGACGAGCGTCCCGCGAGCGCCGCGGCCCCGAGCCGGGACCGGCTGCGCTGTCCGATCTCGGAGATCATCGCCGACCACGACCCTGGTCCCGGCCGCGGCGACGAACCGCGTCCGGCATGAGGGGCTGCGTCCGGCATGAGAGTCTGCGGCCGGGCCGGGCGACCGCGCGCGGCCCGGCGCGGGGGTCCGGCGGCCCGGCGTCGACGACGACCGGCCGGCCGAGTGCGGAGCCGCCGCCGGCGGCGACCGCGAACCCATGGGAGGAACGATGAGGCGATACCTCCGCCTTCGCTGCGGTCTCCGCGGTCCGCATGAACCTGTTCAGAAGGAGGAACTGTGATGCGATACCTCCGCCTTCGCTGTGGCGTCCGCGGACCGCATGAACCTGCTCCGCGGGAGGAATGTTGACCAGGGCGGCCGACACCGAGCCACAGGTGGTCGAGGTGCTCATCGCCGATGATCAGGAACTCGTCCGCGGTGGGTTGCGGCGCATTCTGCGGCGCCGCGACGGTTTCCGGATCAGCGAATGCGCCGACGGTGACGAAGTGCTCGCGGCGGTCGCCGCACACAGCCCCGATATCGTGCTGATGGATCTGCGGATGAAACGGGTCGGCGGTATCGAGGCCACCCGTATTCTGCGCGCCCGCGCTCCCGAACCCCCGGTTCTCGTTCTCACCACCTTCGACGACGATCAGCTGCTGTCCGGTGCCCTGCGTGCGGGCGCGGCCGGGTTCCTGCTCAAGGATTCCCCCGCCGAGGACCTGATCCGTGCCGTCCGCACCGTCGCCGCCGGCGGCGCCTGGCTCGACCCCGCCGTCACCGGGCGGGTGTTGTCCACCTACCGCAGTACCGCCGCCGCCCCGGCCGCATCCGCCGTGGCCGTCGAGCTGACCTCCCGGGAACGCGAGGTCCTGGCTCTGATCGGCCGCGGCCGGGCCAACAGTGAAATCGCCCACGCGCTCGGAATCTCCGAGGTGACCGTGAAATCCCATGTGGGTCATATCTTCGGGAAGCTGGGCGTGCGTGACCGCGCGGCGGCCATCGTCTACGCGTTTGACCACGGTGTGGTCTCCCCTGGACAATCCAGGGTCTGACGGGCAGCCCGGGTGCGATCCGCGGCCGGCTGAGACGGTGCCCGCGTGTGGAGAGGATGGACGGGTGCAGGCGCCTGGCTCCGAAGTCGGTCGGTGGTTCGGTCCCTACGAGCTGCGCTCATTGCTGGGTAAAGGCGGAATGGGCGAGGTCTACGAGGCCTACGACACCGTGAAGGAGCGGGTCGTCGCGCTCAAACTGCTCTCCGACGCGCTCGCCGGCGACCCCGAATACCAGATCCGGTTCCGCTGGGAATCGCAGGCCGCGGCCCGCCTCGCCGAACCGCACATCATCCCGATCCACGACTGGGGTGTTATCGACGGTCGCCTGTTCATCGATATGCGGCTGGTGCAGGGCGCCGACCTGCGGGCGCTGTTGCAGGCCGAGGGGCCGCTGAGCCCGCAGCGGGCGGTGAGTGTGATCGAGCAGATCGCCGCCGCGCTGGACGCCGCGCACGAGGGCGGCCTGGTGCACCGTGATGTGAAACCGGCGAATATTCTCGTCACCCCGGCCGACTTCGCCTATCTGGCCGATTTCGGTATCGCCCGCCACGAGAGCGATACCGGGGTGACCCAGGCGGGTCTGGCGATCGGTTCCTATACCTATATGGCGCCGGAGCGGTTCGACAACGGCCCGGCGACCCCGCGTGCCGATATCTATTCCCTCGCCTGTGTGCTGCACGAATGCCTCACCGGGGCGACGCCGTTCCCGACAACCAGTGTGGGCGTGTTGATCCGCTCGCATCTCACCGAGTCGCCTCCGCGAGCAAGCGTGCAGCGAACCGGATTACCGGCCGGTCTCGATGATGTGATCGCATGGGGTATGGCCAAGGACCCGCACGAGCGTTTCGCTACCGCAGGTGAACTAGCTGTAGCTGCCCGCAACGCGCTGAATTCCCCGGCGCGCGCCCCGTATCCGGCCGGACCGGAGTCGCTGCCCGGCGAATCTCCTGCTACTCCCGGTGTGCCGAGTCCGTCCGCGCCACCGACCGGTGGCATTCCCACCCTGGTGGTCCGGATGCCGCGTGACGAGGGAGCGCCGGACCCGGCCACCACACTGCCCGCGATCATCCCCGGCGACCCGACCTCGTTCCGGCCTACCGAAACCGAGTTCACGCCGCTACCGGCCGACGATCCCACGGCCGCCGCCGACCCCGAGGCCCCGGCCGGTGGTATCCGGCCGTTCCCGGACGCGCACCTCTACCAGAACGAGCAGTTGCATCCGGCCGCCGATCCGGCACAGTACGAGGATCAGGCGCCCGCGACCGGAGGTATGCCGGTGGCGGATTTCTACCCGCACGACCAGGCGACCCGCATCTACGGCGAGCCCGGCTATCCGCTCCCGGGGGCCGAGGAGACCACCCGTGTCTTCCAACCGGTGGACGAGGCGCCCGCGCCCTACTCGGCCGAGGACGCGACGCGCGCCTACCGGCCGGTGGACGAGGCGCCTGCGGGGCTCGCCTATTCCGCCGAGGAGGTGACCCGGGCCTACCGGCCGATGGACCAGGCGCCTGCGGGGCTCGCCTATTCCGCCGAGGAGGCGACTCGGGCCTATCAGCCGGTGGATCACTCGGGGCTCGCCTATTCCGCCGAGGACGCGACCCGGGCCTACCGGCCGGTGGACGAGGCGCCCGCAGGGCTCGCTTACTCCGCCGAGGAGGCGGCCGGGGCCTATCAGCCGGTGGATCAGGCTTCCTCGGGGCTCGCTTACTCCGCCGAGGAGGCGGGCCGCGCCTACCGGTCGCAGTACCCGCCGTCCGAACCGACCGGCCGTTACGACGCCCCGGCGCCGGACGACAACTACGGCTACCGGGCCGACGATCCCGGCCCACCCCCGGCCGACCCCTACGCGGCCGCCTACGAGGCCGGCTATCGCGACTACGCCGCGAACGCGCAGGCACGCGATACCGCCCCCGGCGGCGGACGATCCAAGGTCGTTCCGATACTGGCCGGTGTCGGGGTGTTCGCGGTGGTGGTCATCCTCGCGGTACTCGGTATCCAATTCCTCGGCGGCTCCGGCGACCCGGAATCCACCGGCGCCGCCGATACGACCGGCGCCGCCACCACCTCGGCGCCCGAACAGACCTCCGCGGCCGGTAACAGCGCCGAACCCTCCACCACGTCCGCGCGCACAAGCACCACTACGTCGGCGACCACCACCACGCGCCGGCCCGATCTGCCCACGGGTGCGCAGCCCTGTTCGGGGTCGGCATCGGGCGGCTCCGAATACGGCTCGGCGGCAACCGGTACCGCGGTGACCAGCTGCGAATTCGCCGAGGCGGTCCGGCAGGCCTACCTCGATCCCACCGTCGTCTCGGCCGAAGGCGATCCGGTCTCCGTCGAGGCCATCAGTCCGGTGACCGGTCAGGCCTACACGCTCGAATGCGTCGCCGCGGACGGTGTGGTCACCTGCCGGGGCGGGAACAACGCCGTCGTCTACCTCTACTGACCTGTCGATCGACACGGAACCGGGCACTCGAGCGCCGGTCCGGCGGGCTCATCCGATCCGGGCCGGGGCCGCCGATGGAGTACGGTTTTCCGACCGGGTACGAATCATCGGGACTGTGGGAGATCGCAAGAGCCATGCGGAGAGAAGTGTCGGCCGATAAGAAACGGGAACTCCCACTGGTTCGCCGCCTGCTCGCGGTCACCGTCTGCCTGCTCGTCGCGGCCTTCGCGTCGTCCTGCGGATCCGAGCCCGAGAAACGCCCACTGACCACCTCGATCACCCAGGCGGCGGCCGAAGCGCCGGGCGGCAAGGTCTCGATCACCATTCCGGGCACGCTGGCCGCCGATTTCACCGTGCTCGAGCAGTCGGCGAAAGGGAAGCTGGGTCTGGCGATCATGCCGGTGGGCGGGGCGCAGTTCGTCGGACTGGGGAAGTGGACCACCGGTCCCGCCTGGTCGACGATGAAGGTCCCGCTGGTGGTGGCCGCGGAACGGAAGAATCCCGGCGGTCAGTCCTACGCTGTCTCGGCCGCCATCACCGCGTCGGACAACACCGCCGCGGACAGTCTGTGGTCCGCGCTGGGCACCCCGCGGGAGGCCGCCCAATCGGTGCAGGCGGTGCTGCGCGAGGGCGGGGACAGTGTCACCGTCGTGGCCGAGAAGTCGAAACACGCGGAGTACTCGTCGTTCGGCCAGTCCGAATGGTCGCTCGCCGATCAGGTGCGGTTCGCCTCGAAACTGCCCTGCCTTCCGGGGTCGGACAAGGTCGTGCAGTTGATGGGTTCGGTCAGCGCGAACCAGCAGTGGGGCCTCGGTTCGGTGTTCGAGGCGGCCGAGTTCAAGGGCGGCTGGGGTCCGGGCACCGAGGGCACCTACCTGGTGCGTCAGTTCGGCCTGGTACCGGCCAACGGCGGTTCGATGGCGATAGCGCTTGCCGCGCAACCGGATTCGGGCACCTTCTCCGACGGGATGAATCTCCTCGACGAGATGGCGGGCTTGATCTCACAGCATCTGGGCGAGTTCACCGGCGGGTCCTGCCCGGCCCGGTGACCGGCGGGCCCGCGCGGTGTACGGGTGTTACCGGACATTCACGGGCCCGACGCGGCAAAGGCGTCGCGCAGCGGGCAAGATGGGCGCCATGCGCATCGGAATCCTGACCGGAGGTGGGGACTGCCCGGGACTGAACGCGGTGATCCGCGCTGTCGTTCGCACCGCGAACGGCCGCTACGGTGACGCGATCGTGGGCTTCGAGGACGGCTGGCGCGGATTACTCGAGGACCGCAAGATCCGGATTCAGAACGACGATCGCACCGACCGCCTGCTCGCCAAGGGCGGCACCATGCTCGGTACGGCGCGTACCAACCCCGATATCCTGCGCGCGGGCCTGGGACAGATCCGCCGGACCCTCGACGACAACGGCATCGAAGCGCTCATCCCGATCGGCGGGGAGGGCACGCTGACCGCCGCCAGCTGGCTGTCCGAGGAAGGCGTGCCGGTCGTCGGCGTCCCGAAGACGATCGACAACGATATCGACTGCACCGATGTCACCTTCGGCCACGACACCGCCCTGTCCATCGCCACCGAGGCCATCGACCGGTTGCACACCACCGCGGAATCCCATCAGCGGGTGATGCTGGTGGAGGTCATGGGCCGGCACGCGGGCTGGATCGCCGTGCACGCCGGTATGGCGGCCGGCGCCCACCTGACCCTGGTTCCCGAACAGCCCTTCGATGTGACCGAGGTGTGCGCACTCATCAAGAGCCGCTTCCAGCGCGGGGACAAACATTTCATCTGCGTGGTCGCCGAGGGCTCGCATCCGGCCCCCGATTCCGGGTTCACCCTGCGGGAGGGCGGGGTCGACGAATTCGGGCACGAACGATTCACCGGCGTCGCGCAGCAGTTGGGTGTGGAGATCGAACGCCGTATCGGCAAAGAGGTCCGCACGACAGTGCTCGGGCACGTACAGCGCGGCGGCAGCCCGTCCCCGTACGACCGGGTGCTGGCGACCCGCTTCGGCCTGCACGCGGCCGAAGCCGTGCACGCCGGGCATTTCGGTCAGATGGTGGCCCTGCGGGGTACCGAGATCGGGCTGGTGCCGTTGCACGAGGCGACCAAACAGCTCAAACGTGTTCCGGCCGACCGCTACGACGAAGCCCGGGCCTTCTTCGGCTGAGTGCCGCCCGGCGGGGCCGGAACCTGCGGTCCGGCCGGAAACCTGGGTGCGACCTCGGTGCTTCGCCCCGGTCCGGCCGTGGCGCGGGGATACAGTCGCACCATGCGCCATGGCAGGGGAGTGTTGCTGGTTGCGGTTCTCTCGATGCTCGTCCCGGTATTCGCCGGTTGCCCGGGCGGCGCCGTCGACGACCGGGTGCGCGGGCAATGGCACGGGGCCATCGAGGTGCCCGGCGCGCCGGTCGTGGTCGCGGTCGATTTCACCGGCCGGCACAGCGGACGGATCGATATCCCCGCCGAAAAGGTCGTCGGCCGTGCCCTGGCCGGGGTCGTGGCCGAACCCGAGCGGGTGGAATTCGGGGTACCGGATGTGCCGGGCGACGCGCGGTTCGCGGGAAGGCTCGACGAATCGGCCGATGCCATCGTGGGTGACTTCCGCCAGGCCGGGCACAGTTTCGGGCTGCGGCTGAACCGCCGGCCGGTCGGAGCCCCGGCCCGTCCCCAGCGACCCGCGCCGCCGTATCCCTACCTCTCCGAGGATGTTTCGTATCCGAGCGGCGGTATCACCGTCGCGGGCACCCTGACCCGCCCCGCGGCGGCCCCCGGCCCGTTGCCGGCGGTCGTCCTCATCGGCGGCAGCGGACCCCAGGACCGCAATGAGGAGATCGCCGGGCATCAGCCCTTCCTCCTGCTCGCCGATACCCTCACCCGCGCGGGGTACGCGGTGCTGCGCACCGACGATCGCGGGGTCGGCGGTACCGGCGGCAACCTGAACCAGGCGAACTACACCGACCTGACCGGTGATATCGAGGCCGGCCTGCGTTTCCTGCACGAGCGCCCGGAGATCGACTCCGGTCGTATCGGGCTGTTCGGGCACTCCGAGGGCGGTTATCTGGCGCCGCTCGTCGCCGCGCGGCCCGAAAACGCCATCGCGTTCACGATCCTCATGGCGGCACCCGCCGTCCCGGGCACCGATATCGTCCTGGCCCAGGGCCGCCGGACCTTCACCGAGGCCGGGGCCACTCCCGAGCAACTGGATACCCATCTCGCCTTCCTGCGGGACTGGACGGCGGCGCTGCGGGCCGGTCTACTCACCAGGGCGGCGCGGCTGTCGGAAACCTACAACCGCACGCTGCCCAAGGATCTGCGCGCGATCTCCGAGGCCCTCACCGGGGAGAACACCCCGTATATGGCGGCGCTGGTCTCCCACGATCCGGCCCCCCCGCTGTCCGCGCTGCGGATGCCGGTGCTGGCTTTCTTCGGGTCCAAGGATGTGCAGGTTCCGCCGGCGCAGAACGCGCAGCCCATGCGTGATCTGCTGGGTGCCGGCCCGGATGCCACCGTCACGGTGCTGGAGGGGCTCAACCATCTGATGCAGCCCGCGGGAACCGGCCTGCCCACCGAGTACGAGTCCATCGAGACGACCATCGATCCGGCGGCGCTCGATACGGTCACGGGCTGGCTCGGTGTCCGGGTCCGGGGGGGCTGACCGCCCACCGAAGGGCCGCACCTGCTTGCATAGACTGTGAGCCATGAGCGCACCCACCGTCGAACTCATGGATTACGCCGAGGTCGTCACCCGGTACGAGCCGGTGCTCGGCATGGAGGTCCACGTCGAGTTGAATACCGCCACCAAGATGTTCTGCGGTTGTCCGACCACCTTCGGCGCCGACCCCAACACCCAGGTCTGCCCGGTCTGCCTGGGCCTGCCCGGTTCGCTGCCGGTGGTCAACCAGGCGGCCGTGGAGTCGGCGGTGCGGATCGGTCTGGCGCTCAACTGTTCGATCACCCCGTGGGGCCGGTTCGCGCGCAAGAACTACTTCTACCCCGACCAGCCGAAGAACTACCAGATCAGCCAGTACGACGAACCCATCGCCACCGACGGCTATCTCGAGGTTCCGCTCGACGACGGCACCACCTTCCGGGTGGAGATCGAGCGTGCGCACATGGAGGAGGACACCGGTAAATCGGTGCACGTCGGTGGCGCGACCGGGCGTATCCACGGGGCGAGTCATTCCCTGCTCGACTACAACCGGGCCGGGGTGCCGCTGATCGAGATCGTCACCAAACCCGTCACCGGCGCCGGCGATCGCGCGCCCGAGGTCGCGCGCGCGTACGTCACCGCCCTGCGCGATCTACTGAAATCCCTGGACGTCTCCGATGTCCGGATGGAACACGGTTCGCTGCGCTGCGACGCCAATGTCTCGCTCATGCCGGTCGGCGCCGAGGTCTTCGGCACCCGGACCGAGACCAAGAACGTGAACTCGCTCAAGAGCGTCGAGGTCGCGGTCCGGTACGAGATGCGCCGCCAGGGCGCGGTGCTGGCGACCGGCGGTGAGGTGATCCAGGAGACCCGGCACTTCCACGAGGCCGACGGTTCCACCTCCCCGGGCCGCCGCAAGGAGACCGCCGAGGACTACCGCTATTTCCCCGAACCCGATCTGGAACCGGTCGCGCCCGATACGGCCTGGGTGGACGGGCTGCGCGGCACCATTCCCGAATATCCGTGGTTGCGCCGCGCGCGCATCCAGTCGGATTGGGGTGTCTCCGACGAGGTGATGCGTGATCTCGTGAACGCCGGTGCACTGGATCTGATCATCGCCACGGTCGATGCCGGCGCGCCCGCCAAGGAGGCGCGTTCCTGGTGGGTCGCCTACCTTACCGAGAAGGCCAACGAGCGCGATGTCGCCCTCGAGGACCTGCCGATCACACCCGCGCAGGTGGCCGAGGTGATCGGTCTGGTGGAGGCCAAGACGGTGAACAACAAGGTCGCCAAACAGGTGGTCGACCTGGTGCTCGACGGTGCAGGCGATCCGGCCCATATCGTGGAGAGCAAGGGTCTGGGCATGGTCAGCGACGACAGCGCGCTGCAGGCCGAGGTCGACAAGGCGCTGGCCGCCAACCCCGATATCGCCGACAAGATCCGCTCCGGCAAGGTGCAGGCCGCGGGCAAGATCGTCGGCGATGTCATGAAGGCCACGCGGGGTCAGGCCGATGCGGCCCGGGTCCGTGAACTGGTCCTCGCCGCCTGCGGCGGGTAGCTTCCGAGAGATCCTGGTACCGGCCCGTCCCGCCTCCTGCGGGGCGGGCCGGTGTGTGTTGTGGGCGGGTAGGGAACGCCTGCGGCCGGGCACCTCCGCCTCCGCCGCAGCCGGGGACGCGCCGCGGTAACTATTCTAGTGCTAGAATAGCCGCGTGGAACTCACCCCGTCCGAACTCGTCGTCCTCGGTTTGCTCATCGAGTCCCCACAGCACGGCTACGACCTGGAACAGGTCATCGAGCGCCGCGGGATACGGCAGTGGACCGAGATCGGGTTCTCCTCGATCTACTACCTGCTCACCAAGCTGGAGAAACGCGGGTTCGTGCACACGCCCGAGGCGCCGGGCGCGGCGAAGGGCCGGCGGGTGTTCCATGCCACCGCGGCGGGGCGGGAGGTGGCCACTCGTGCGGTGCTCGCGCTCGTCGCGGAACCGCATCCGGTATCGAACCCCTTTCTGGTGGGGGTCTCGAACCTGCCGCTGCTGACCGAGCCGGAATACACCCGGGCCCTGGCCGAACGCCTCGGGCAGGTGCGGGCACGTATCGCCGCGATCGAGGCGGCGGCGTCCGCGCAATCCCCCCTCGCGCTCCCCGCGCGCGAGGTTTTCTCCTATTCGCTGAGCCTCCTGGAGGCAGAGAGGTCGTGGCTCGCGCGGCGAGTCCAGGTATCCGATGGTGAACAAGACGGCTGACAAGATCGACTTCAAAAAGGAGATCGCGGCCTATCGCGCCCCGCAGGGTCGATTCGAGGTGGTGGACGTGCCCGATCTGCAGTACCTCATGATCGACGGTCACGGTGATCCCGATACCGACCCCGCCTTCGCGCACGCGACCGAGGCGCTCTACCCCCTGGCCTACGCACTCAAGTTCGCCAGCAAACGCGAGCTCGGACGGGACTATGTCGTCATGCCGCTGGAGGGTTTGTGGTGGGCCGAGGATATGGATGCCTTCACCGCCGCGCGTGACAAGTCCCGCTGGGACTGGACGTTGATGATCATGGTCCCCGACTGGATAGAACCCGGCCTGTTCGCGGCCGCCGTCGAACGGGTCGCGGCGAAGAATCGGCCGTCGCGTCTGTTCGATGTGCGTCTGGCCGGCCTGTCGGAGGGGCGCTGTGTGCAGACGCTGCACATCGGCTCCTACGACGACGAGACCGAGGTGCTGGCACGGATGCACCACGAATTCGTGCCGGACAACGGGTTCCGGATGACCGGCCGGCACCACGAGATCTATCTCGGTGACGCCCGCAAGGTGGCGCCCGAGAAACTCCGCACCATCCTCCGGCAGCCGGTCGCCGCGGCCGGCGCCTGACGTCGGTACCGTGGCACTGTTGGATCGACGCGTACCGGCCAGGGGGACTCATGAACGATCGGCTGACAACGTTTACCAATGACGGGCTCACCTTCGATGTGGTCGACGCCGGTCCGTCCGACGGCGTTCCGGTCGTGTTATTGCACGGATTCCCGCAGACTTCCCGGCAGTGGTCGCGTCTGACGCCCTATCTGCACGAGCGCGGCTACCGCACGATCGCGCCCGATCAGCGCGGCTACTCGCCCGGCGCCCGGCCGCGTGGGCGGTTCGCCTACCGGATGAGTGCGCTGGTCGGTGATACGGCGGCGCTGATCGACAGCCTCGGTGGTGAACCGGTGCATCTCGTCGGCCACGACTGGGGGTCGGCCGTGGCCTGGTCGACCGCGGCGGCGCACCCGGGGCTGGTGCGGACGCTCACCTCGGTGTCGGTCCCGCATCCCATGGCTTTCGTTCGATCCTGCGTCGGCAGCGCCCAGTTGTTCCGCACGTTCTACATGGTGTTGTTCCAGGCGCCCTGGCTACCCGAGGCACTGATAGCGCGCGGATTTCGCGCGGCCGATGCCGTACGCAGCCCGCAGTGGTACCGCCGGGCCCGGGAACTGTCGCGGATGGACGACGAACAGTTCGGCCGGGTCCGCCGCGATATCGTCGACAGCGGAGCACTGCACTACGCACTGAACTGGTACCGGGCCATGCCGTTCGTCGAGCCGCGGCATGCCGGGCGTGCTGTCGCCGTCCCGACGACGCATGTATGGGGCAGCCGGGACATTTTCATGGCACGTAAGGGTGCCGAACTGACGGCCGAATACGTGACCGGACCGTTCCGTGGCGAAACCCTGGACGCCACACACTGGATCCCGGAGGAGCGACCCGCCGAGCTCGCCGCCATCATCGCGGCACGCGTGAACGGAATCGGCTGACCCGCCCGGCGCCGACTCATGATGCGCCGACGCCCGCGGGGCGATCACGCGCCGACGAGGTACCCCGGCCGGGGCACCTCGCCACCTGCTGTGATCTCTAGTCCGGCCCGCCCCCACCGGCGGACGGCGGCGGGATACGCACCACCCGGTCGTCGTTCGGTGTCGGCGCGCCGCCGTCGGATTTGTTCGCCGTCGACACCCAGATCGTCCCGTCCATCGCCGGGGACGCGCCGAGCAGGTGGCCGTACTTGTTGGCGACGAAAACGCTCGGGGGTGCGGTGACCGCGAAGGTCTTGGGGTCCGGCGCGGCCATGGCGAGCGCTTTCGCGTCGGTCAGCGAGATCGCCACGCCTTCGGGCGTCACCGCGCACCCGGCCACGCCCGGCCGGTCGGGCCAGGTCCAGGCGGTGGTGACCACACCGTCGGGGCCGATCCGCTGGAGCCGGTCCATGGTGGGGGTGCGGTCGGTGATCCAGATCTGGTCACCGCCGAGGCAGATATCGCCGGCCGAGCCGATTCCGGCGACCGCGACCTCGGTGGGGGCGTCCCCGCTGGAGCTCGGATTGTTCACCCGCAGCAGTTTTCCGGCTCGGCTCCCGGGATCGGCGGCCGCGGCGGGATCGCCGGTGTCGCCGGTGAGCACCAGCATCTGATCGGGCTTCGACCATTCGATCGCGCCGCGATTACCGGTGGCGCCCTTGGGGATTCCCGTCAATACCGGTTTCGCCGGCCCGCCTTCGGCGAAGCGCACCACTCGGTTGTCGCTGGGCGTGGTGACATAGGCGTAGATCAACCCGTCCTCGGCATAGGTGGGGGAGATCGCGATATCGCTCAACCCGCCGTCGCCCGCGGGGTCGACGTCGACCCGGGCCACTTCGATCGGCTGCTGCTCCGGTGCCACCTGCAGGATCCGGCCGGTACGGCGTTCGGCCACCAGCGCGTACCCGCCCATCTCGACCAGTCCGCCGGTGGTGTCGAGGCAGCTCACCACCACGGCCGGGTCCGGGTCGATACACGGACCGCTGGGCCGGGTGGTGGAGCTCTCGGAATGCTCGGGTTTCTTCGGCTCGAGTTCCGCGCCCTTCAGTGTCGGTTCGGGGGTGAACGGACTGGATGCGGAATCGTCGAATCGAGCGCATCCACTGAGCACCAACGCTCCGAGTACCAGCCCCACCGTCACGCGCCGCGCGCCAACCGACCTCATAATCTCCCAACGTAGTGGAAACGACGCCGCCCGTGCCCCGAAGGCCCCGCCGCGGCGAGAAGCGTCCATCCCGGAGCGGTTCGTCCGCCCTGTGACACGGGGCCGGCGCGTGGCTCGGACACGCCGCCGATTCAGCCGGTGCCGGGCGGTCGGTCGGCTTACTGTTGAGGAGTGAGTGCCAAGGCGAGAAACGGGTCCGCGTCCTCCGAGGCCGCGGGGCCCGGGAATCTGTCTACCGGAGAGCAGCGCGCGGTATCGACCACCGCGGGCGGGGTCGGGAGTCCCTACGATTCCCCGACCGGCCAGTTCCCCCCAGTGGCCATGACGAAGGAGATTCCGGTGAACGCATCGGCGACCAGCGGTGGTACACCGGCCGATACGCCGGGTCCCGGCGGCCCCGGCGACGCAGGGGGTCGTGACGACACCTACAACGCCAGCATTCCGCCGGCCGGTAATCAGCCCAACAGGGGCCTGCGCCGCCGCAACGGCGATTTCCGCCGCGGCACCCTCGACTTCGGCCTCTTCATCTTGCGGCTGGTCGTGGGAGCCACGTTCCTCTACCACGGACTGCAGAAACTGACGGGCTGGTTCCACGGACCGGGCCTGGACGGCACCAAAGCCATGATGGAGAGCGGCGGCTGGCAACATCCCTCGCTGGCCGCCGCCATGGTGACTGCCGGCGAAGTGGGCGGCGGGGCGCTGCTGATCCTGGGTCTGGCCACCCCGCTGGCCGCGGGCGCGGTGCTGGCGGTGATCCTGGACGCCTGGTTCTGGAAGCAGGGTATGCATCCCGGGTTCCAGTACAAGGCCGGCCCGGGCGCGGTCGAGATGGAGAGCATCCTCGCCGGCACCGCGGTCGCCCTCATCTTCACCGGGCCCGGACGCTGGTCGCTCGACCGCGGGCGGGGCTGGGCGGTCCGGCCGGGGGCGGGGTCGTTGGTGGTCTTCGTCCTGGCGGTCGCCGCCGCGGTGCTCACCTACTGGTGGCTCCAGAACGGCAACCCGCTCACCGGTATCGGTCCCTTCGACTGACATCGCGAGACGAAAAAGGCGCTCCCCTGGATCCGGGGAGCGCCTTTTCCGTTGCTGCGGGGACAGGTCAGGGCACGTGCCGGACCGCGCCCTTGTCGGCGGAGGTCGCCAGCGCGGCATAGGCGCGCAGCGCGGTGGTGACCGGCCGTTCCCGGTTCTGCGGCTGCCACGGCCGCTCGCGGGCTTCCATCTTGGCCCGGCGTTCGGCCAGCGCCGCCTCGTCGACGAGGACCTCCAGGGTGCGGGTCGCGACATCGATGCGAATCCGGTCGCCGTTCTCGACCAGGCCGATCACACCGCCGCTGGCCGCCTCCGGCGAGATATGGCCGATGGACAGGCCCGAGGTGCCGCCGGAGAACCGGCCGTCGGTGATCAGGGCGCATTGTTTGCCCAGGCCCGCGCCCTTGAGGAAGGCGGTCGGATGCAGCATCTCCTGCATCCCCGGCCCGCCGGCCGGACCCTCGTACCGCACCACGAGCACATCACCGGGCCGGATCTTCTTGCCCAGGATCACCGAGACGGCTTCCTCCTGGGACTCCACCACCAGGGCGGGGCCCTCGAAGGAGAACAGTTCCTCGTCGATACCGGCGGTTTTGAGCACCGCGCCGTCGACCGCGATATTGCCGCGCAACACGACCAGTCCGCCCTCGGCGGTGTAGGCGTGTTCGATATCGCGGATGCAGCCGCCCGCGGCATCGGTGTCCAGCGACGACCAGCGGTTCTCGGTCGAGAAGGGTTCGGTGGTGCGCACCCCGCCCGGCGCCGCGTGGAAGAGTTCCAGTGCTTCCTCGGACGCCTTGCCGGAACGGATGTCCCAGGTGTCGAGCCATTCGTCCACCGACGCGCTGTGCACGGTCGTCACATCGGTTTCCAGCAGACCGGCCCGGCGCAGCTCACCGAGGATGGCGGGGATACCGCCGGCCCGGTGCACGTCCTCCATGTGATAGTCCGAGTTCGGTGAGACCTTGGACAGGGTCGGCACCTTGCGGCTGATGGTCTCGATGGTGTGCAGATCGAAATCGATCTCGCCCTCCTGCGCCGCGGCCAGCGTGTGCAGGACGGTGTTGGTGGACCCGCCCATCGCCACGTCCAGGGCCATGGCATTGCGGAAGGCCTTCTCGTTCGCGACATTGCGCGGCAGCACCGACGCGTCGTCGTCGCGGTACCAGCGGGTCGCGATATCGACGACGATCGTGCCCGCCCGCTCGAACAGGGCGCGGCGGGCCGCGTGGGTGGCCAGCGTCGACCCGTTGCCCGGCAGCGCCAGACCCAGGGCCTCGGTGAGGCAGTTCATCGAGTTGGCGGTGAACATTCCGGAGCAGGAACCGCAGGTCGGACAGGCGCTGCGCTCGACCTCGCTCAATCCCTCATCGGTGACCGCCGAATTCGCGCTGGCCGAGATCGCGGTGATGAGGTCGGTCGGGGCCTGCGCGACCCCGCCCACGACCACGGCCTTACCGGCCTCCATCGGCCCACCGGAGACGAAGACGGTGGGGATGTTCAACCGCATGGCGGCGTTCAGCATGCCCGGGGTGATCTTGTCGCAGTTGGAGATGCACACCAGCGCGTCGGCGGTGTGCGCGTTCACCATGTACTCGACCGAATCGGCGATGATCTCCCGGCTGGGCAGCGAATAGAGCATGCCGCCGTGACCCATGGCGATGCCGTCGTCCACCGCGATGGTGTGGAATTCCCGTGGTACCCCGCCCGCTTCCCGCACCGCGCCGGCCACGATCTCACCGACGTCCTTGAGATGTACGTGCCCGGGCACGAACTGGGTGTAGGAGTTGGCGATGGCGACGATCGGCTTACCGAAATCGGAATCGGTCATACCGGTGGCCCGCCACAGGGCGCGGGCGCCGGCGGCATTACGGCCGATGGTGGTTGTTCGGGAACGAAGCGGTGGCATGAGTGTCCTCGGTCGGGTCGCGGGGCTGAAAGTTGCGACAGCGCCGTATCGCCCGGCGCGGGGACCGCGGTCGGGTGCGATCGGCGATTTTCCAGGCTACTCCCGTTCGGAAGCGGGCCCGGGGCCGGTATCGGCAGCCCTGGGGGTGGGTCAGGAGTCGTTGGAGTCGGCGCGGGTCTTTCCGGAGCCACCGGTCGCGGGCCGGTCGGACGTCGAGTCGCCCGGCGCCGCATCCGGGGAACCCGCGTCACGCGGCGTCGCGTCATCGGCTGCGGCGTCGGCGGGCGCGGAGTCATCGGAGGTCGTGTCGGCGGGCGCGGAGTCATCGGAGGTCGTGTCGGCGGGCGCAGGGCTGCCGGCTTCGGTGCCGGGCGTTGCGTCGTCGGTGCCGGGGGCGGTGTCATCGGACGAGGTGACGTCGGTGGTGGCCGTGTCGGAGGCGGGCGGGGCCGGGTCGGGGACCGCGAACGGGTCCGGGATACGCCCGCCGGAGGCGTCCACCAGGTCGCGTAGCCGGTCGTAGCTCACCGCCGGCAGCGGCGCCTCGCTGTCGTCGTCCAGATGGACGCGTACGAACCCCCGTTTGGGGATGCTCAGGCCCATCACCTGGGCCCAGTCGATGTGCCGGGAGGAGAAGACCGACCGCAGGTCCAGTCCGGCCGGCGAGACCGTCGTCTGTGTCCGCACGATCCAGACGAGCACGGCAAGGGGGATCAACGCGAGCCAGAACAGTCCGGCCGGCCAGCCGACGATGGGGAAGAACACGCACATCGCGAGGAGAAACACGCCGAGGAAGGACAGTCGTGTCGTGCGGATCACACGCCGCGGTCCGGGCGGCGCCGTATCCCCACCCGTTACCTCCGCGGCAGCGGGGTTGTGGGACGATTCAGGAGGTGGCACGGACTGATGCGGTGATGACACCTCTCCATCCTCGCATCATGGTGGACCGGTGTGAGCACCCGCTACCTTCCCACATAATGGGAAGTCAGCGGTCAGCTGTTTGACTCCGCACCACACGCACACATACCGTCATGCGCGTGAATCGAAACGAGATGCTCGTAATCGGCCGGCGCGTCCAGCGCTGAGCCAGACGATCCGGAGTCGAATACGTCAGCTCGCACTGCGACGCGCCACCCTCGAACAGCCGCCGGCTGTCGAGGGCTTTTTTATGTCGGGACCAGTGAACGACAAGCAGTAAGGAACCCAGACGGTGAGCGCACCAACTACCCGGCCCGGGCCCGGGGCCCGCAGGCCCCCGCCTTCGAACCCGTCGGCTCCGGCCGGCGCTCCGACCACCCAGGCGAACCGCCGCCAGGTCCCGCCCGAGCGGGTCACCGGCGCGCAGTCCGTCGTCCGCTCCCTCGAGGAGCTCGGTGTCGATACGGTATTCGGTATTCCGGGCGGTGCTGTCCTTCCTGTTTACGATCCACTCTTCGATTCGACCAAGGTGCGCCATGTGCTCGTGCGGCACGAGCAGGGCGCGGGCCACGCGGCCACCGGATACGCCCAGGCCACCGGCAAGGTCGGTGTGTGTATGGCGACCTCCGGTCCCGGCGCGACCAATCTGGTGACCCCGATCGCGGACGCCCAGATGGATTCGGTGCCGATGGTCGCGATCACCGGTCAGGTCGGCCGTAGCCTGATCGGCACCGACGCCTTCCAGGAAGCCGATATCTCCGGCATCACCATGCCGATCACCAAACACAACTTCCTGATCAAAGAGGGCGCCGATATCCCGCGGATCCTCGCCGAGGCCTTCTACCTGGCGTCGAGCGGACGGCCCGGGGTGGTGCTGGTGGATATCCCCAAGGATGTGCTGCAGGAGCAGACGACCTTCGGCTGGCCGCCGGAGATGCGGCTGCCCGGCTACCGTCCGGTCACCAAACCGCACGGTAAGCAGGTGCGCGAGGCCGCCCGGCTGATCGCCGAGTCCACCCGGCCCGTGCTCTACGTCGGCGGCGGTGTGATCAAGTCCGATGCGTCGGCCGAACTGCTGGAACTCGCCGAGCTCACCGGTATCCCGGTGGTCACCACGCTGATGGCGCGCGGCGCGTTCCCCGACAGCCACGAACTCAATATGGGTATGCCGGGTATGCACGGCACCGTGGCCGCGGTGGCCGCCCTGCAGAAATCCGATCTGCTGGTCACCCTGGGTGCCCGCTTCGACGACCGCGTCACCGGGCAGCTGGATTCCTTCGCGCCCGGCGCCAAGGTGATCCACGCGGATATCGACCCCGCCGAGATCGGGAAGAACCGGCACGCCGATGTGCCGATCGTCGGCGACTGCCGCGAGGTGATCACCGAACTCATCGAGACCCTGCGCGCCGACCCGGCCGGTTTCGAACTCGACCTGACCGCCTGGCGGGCCTACCTCGACGGCATCCGCGACTCCTACCCGCTCGGCTGGAGCAAGCCGTCGGACGGGTCGGTGTCGCCGGAGTACGTCATCGAGACCCTGGGCCGCCTGGCCGGTCCCGACGCCATCTACTGCGCG
Organism: Nocardia sp. NPDC002869; assembly: GCF_046764065.1. NCBI lineage: Bacteria > Bacillati > Actinomycetota > Actinomycetes > Mycobacteriales > Nocardiaceae > Nocardia > Nocardia sp. NPDC002869. The sequence goes on along the minus strand of NZ_JBKOOL010000008.1, from coordinate 26,347 downwards.
GGCGTCGGCCAGCACCAGATGTGGGCCGCCCAGTTCATCAAGTACGAGAAGCCGCGGACCTGGCTGAACTCCGGCGGCGCCGGGACCATGGGTTACGCCGTTCCCGCCGCGATGGGCGCCAAGATGGGTCAGCCCGACCGCGAGGTGTGGGCGGTCGACGGTGACGGCTGCTTCCAGATGACCAATCAGGAACTCGCCACCTGCTCGGTGGAGGGTGTGCCGATCAAGGTCGCGCTGATCAACAACGGCAATCTGGGCATGGTCCGCCAGTGGCAGACCCTGTTCTACGACCAGCGCTACTCCAATACCGACCTCAAGACCCACGGTCTGCGCATCCCCGATTTCGTGAAGCTCGCCGAAGCCTTGGGCTGCCACGGCATCCGGGTGGAGAAGGAAGAGGACGTCGAGGCCGCGATCCGCGAGGCCCAGTCGATCAACGACCGTCCCGTGGTGATCGATTTCATCGTCGGCAAGGACGCCCAGGTGTGGCCGATGGTCGCCGCGGGCACGAGCAACGACGAGATCATGGCCGCGCGCGGTATCCGCCCGCTGTTCGACGAGGACGAGGCCGCCGCCGAACCCGCCATCATCCACGAGGCCATGAATCGCGAGCAGGCCGAGACCGAGGGGAACCCGTCATGAGCACCACCCACACCCTCAGTGTCCTGGTCGAGGACAAGCCCGGCGTGCTGGCCCGGGTGGCCAGTCTGTTCTCCCGGCGCGGCTTCAATATCGAATCGCTGGCCGTCGGCGCGACCGAGGTCAAGGAGATCTCCCGGATGACCATCGTGGTCACCGTGGACGATCTGCCGCTGGAACAGGTCACCAAACAGCTCAACAAGCTGGTGAATGTGATCAAGATCGTCGAACAGGACCCGGAGACCTCCGTGGCCCGCGAACTGATCCTGGTGAAGGTCCGCGCCGACGCCAGTGTGCGCACCCAGGTGATCGAATCGGTCAACCTGTTCCGCGCCAAGGTCATCGACGTCTCGCCCGACGCGCTCACCGTCGAGGCGACCGGCACCCGCTCCAAGCTCGACGCGCTGCTGCGCATGCTCGAGCCGTACGGCATCCGGGAGATCGTGCAGTCCGGGGTGGTGGCCGTGGGCCGCGGACCGAAATCCATCACCGCCACCCGCTGATCCGTGGCCGGGCGCACCCCGCGCCCGGCCACGTTACGTGCCTCGTTTACCGTTTCCCGCGTTTCGCGGGTTCGAATAAGTCAGAAGGGATACCACCAAGTGGCAGTCGAGATGTTCTACGACGACGATGCCGACCTGTCGATCATCCAGGGCCGTAAGGTCGCGGTGATCGGTTACGGCAGCCAGGGGCACGCGCATTCGCTGAGCCTGCGCGACTCCGGCGTCGAGGTCCGCATCGGCCTCAAGGAAGGCTCCAAGTCGCGGGCCAAGGCCGAAGAGGCCGGGCTGACCGTCGGCACTCCCGCCGAGGTTTCGGAGTGGGCCGACGTCATCATGCTGCTCGCCCCCGACACGGCGCAGGCGTCGATCTTCACCAATGACATCGAGCCCAACCTGAAGGACGGCGACGCCCTGTTCTTCGGCCACGGCCTCAATATCCACTTCGGCCTGATCAAGCCGGCCGCCGAGATCACCATCGGCATGGTCGCCCCCAAGGGCCCCGGCCACCTGGTGCGCCGCCAGTTCGTCGACGGCAAGGGTGTCCCCGCCCTGATCGCCATCGAGCAGGACCCGAAGGGCGAGGGCCAGGCACTGGCGCTGTCCTACGCCAAGGGCATCGGCGGCACCCGCGCCGGCGTCATCAAGACCACCTTCAAGGAAGAGACCGAAACCGACCTCTTCGGTGAGCAGGCCGTGCTGTGCGGCGGCACCGAGGAACTGGTCAAGACCGGTTTCGAGGTCATGGTCGAGGCCGGTTACGCCCCGGAGATGGCCTACTTCGAGGTGCTGCACGAGCTGAAGCTGATCGTCGACCTGATGTACGAGGGCGGTATCGCCCGCATGAACTACTCGGTCTCCGACACCGCCGAATTCGGCGGCTACCTGTCGGGCCCGCGGGTCATCGACGCCGACACCAAGAAGCGGATGCAGGACATCCTCAAGGACATCCAGGACGGCACCTTCGTCAAGCGGCTGGTCGCCAATGTCGAGGGTGGCAACAAGGAGCTCGAGGGCCTGCGCAAGCAGAACGCCGAGCACCCGATCGAGGTCACCGGTAAGAAGCTGCGCGACCTGATGAGCTGGGTGGACCGGCCGATCACAGAAACCGCCTGAGCGGTTCGCCGACCAGCGCCGAAAGGGGCCCTTCCGCGTTTTGCGGGAGGGCCCCTTCCGCAACCGAGACCTGTATTCAGATTATATTCTGATATACGATGTCATCGTGAGCCTGACTGCCGATGACCACGTCACCTTCTCTGACCTGTCGCGGCATCCCAAAGAGGTTGCCGAGCGAGCCACCCGGCTCGGCCGGGTGCGCATCACGCACCGCGATGCGGTGGATTTCTATCTCACGGCCGCTGACCGGCAAGACTTACGGGACGAGTCGCTCTCGGCCGCCTCCCGGCTGTTCCTGGCCCTGCTGAAACACGACGCGGCCGCCGCGACGCTGCGCTTGGCCATCCCCGACGTATTTCCCTGGGTGCGTCACCTCTCCGAAGAGGAAATCCGGGGATTCACGGTCGAACTGGCCGAAGCGCTCTCGGACGCAGCCGAATTGGATGCCGACCCCGCTGTCCGAGAGGCCATTGCGGGATGGCGGGCAACTGCGCGTATCAAGGCCGACCCGGACGGGTATCGAGCAGCGCAAACACCGACCAGCGGTGATTTCGGTCCTGTGGACCTCACCATATGAGCCCGAAGCGTGGCGACCGGGTTACAGTGCCCGCGCCGGATGGCGAGTGGGAAGTCCGCTTCGGTACCACCGATGCAGTTCGTGGTTGGGAGGAGCTCTGTCGGCTGGCGCTGCCGAATACTCGCCGTTGTTTCGAGGTGCTTCGTGCTGACCCGCGCTCGCGTACGAACCCCGATCGTCAGCATCGACTGCGCGGCGATCTCGGCACACATCGGCACAACGGAGCCGACCTCGAGCAGTGGGAGTATGAAGTTACGAGCGGCGGCCGGATTCGATATGTGATCGACGACGGCAGCCGTACCGTTTGGCTCGTCTACGCATCGCCTCGTCATCCCAAAGACACGGATCGATGATGTCCAAGAGGCCGACCCGTGCCGGAAGTTGGTGTCTTCCGATCTGAGTCCGTCGAGGATTCGCTCGACTGCGTAATGTACGGCCGACTCGAACGGCGTGTGGACCGTGGCGGGTTGCCCTTGTGGGGTGAGTAGACCGCCGGGGTGCTTGCTGACCGAGGATCCTAAATGCTCTGCTGGACAGTATGTTTCGCATCGTACGTGGAAAGAGTATGGGTACGACGCATTTACACATCGCGTGCAGCGCGCGGGGGTCGGGGTCGCGAACGGTGAGCTGCGGTGTGTCAGTGCCTTCAGTCGACGATCGCGACCTGCTGAGCCGGGTGGACCGGCCGATCACCGAAACCGCCTGAGCGGTTCGCCGATGAGTTTCGCCGTGGTCCCGGGTCTGTACCCGTACGTGCCCGATCACCGCACCCGAGGAGCGCATCATGACCGCCACCTACACCTTCGACGTTTTCTCCAGCCTCGACGGCTACGGCTCCTACGGAGAAGGCGGCGACTGGGGCGGCTACTGGGGTAAACAGGGCCCCGAACTGCTCGACCGCCGATTCGAACTGTTCGGCACCGAGCAGCGCATGATATTCGGCGCCAAACCTTTCGGCAGTTCGTGGAGATGCTGGGCTCGAGCACCGAAGAGTCCGGGGTGGGTGACCCCTGGGTCACCCGGATGCGGAACCTGCCCGCGACGGTGGTGTCGAGCACTCTGGCAGGGCCGCTCGACTGGCCGGACGCGACCATCGCGGGCGGCGACGCCGTCGATATCGTCGCCCGGCTCAAGGAGGAGTCCGAGGTGCCGTTGCGCTCACACGGCAGCCTGTCGATGAACTGGGCGCTGTTGGCGGCCGGTCTGGTCGACCGGGTGCAGGTGACGATCTTCCCGGTGATCACCGGGCGGACCGGCACGGACCCGATCTTCGGCGGCGCGGCCGATTTCGATCTGGAGCTGATCGAGAGCCGGACGCTCGACGGCAATATCCAAGAGCTCATCTACCGTCCCACCCTGCACGCGTAACCCTCCCGCGGCGCTTCTCGCGCGTTCCTGCCACCACTCAGTCCAGCACGGCGTACGCCTCCACCTCGACCAGCACATCGGGCTCGAACAGGTAGTCGACACCTGTCGCCGACAAGGGCGGCAACGGCTGGGGTATTCCGAGCTCCTCGACGAGGCGTTCGATACCCGCGACGAAGTCGTCGTACTTGTCCGGGGTCCAGCGGTTCCCGGTCCGCGGCAAGTCGACGACGGCGCGGGAGATGGTCACCCACAGCGGCCGGGTGCTGTCGACCTACACCCATGTCACCGATCGGCACGCCACCTACGGCACGAAGATCATCGTCGCCACGCGCACTACGTGCTCGATGAAATCCTCGGCGACGCCACGGATCTGCCGATCACCGAACACGCCACCGACACTCACGGGGCGACGCCGGTGAATGGCGCACATCAGCCCGGCGCACAGCGAGAACATCAACTTCTTCGGCGCCATCGAGGTCGATATCGACGCCGAACTCGCCCAGCTCGGACCGACCGGGTACCGGCCCCTGCGGATGCGCGACACCCTGTTTTGACCAAGGCTACGAGACAGATGTGAGCCGACGGATCGGGCAATGCAGAGGATGCGTCGTGGGTCACGGCGCATCCTCGAGAACAGCCGCACAACCGACACCGAGACCACCACCGGCCCTGCGCGCCGACGTGGTGTCGATCTTGTTCAGTCCGCAGTGGCGGTGTGGAGGAAGGTATCGCGGGCGGGGCTGTGGGTGTGTTGGTTCCACAGGGCGTACATCGGGGTGTGGATCGGTGGCTGCAGGTCCAGTACGTGAACTCGGCCGTGTTCTTCGGGGCCGGGTCCGGTGGTGACGAACGCGAGGCGGTGGGTGCCGATGACGGCGGTGACCGGTGGGATTCCTTGCATGGGGCTGCGTTCGATGTGGGGTTCGAAGCCTGCGTGGCGGCAGTGGGTGAGGAGAAGATCGGTGTAGCCGGACTGGCCGGGTTGTCCCCAGACGACGAAGGTCTCTTCGGACAGCTCGGACAACGCGACATATCGGTGTGCGGCCAGCGGGTGGTCGGCGGACACGGCGATGCGCAGCGGTTGTTCACACAATCGGGAGCGTGCCAGTCCGCGGGCCGGTGTCATGGCACGGCAGAGGCCGAGGTCGAGCTCGCCCGCCAGTAAAGCGCTGGTCAATTCGCGTGGGTAGCGTTGGTTGACCTCGACGGCGGGGTCGCCGACGGCGGTGCGGGCCCGGTGTAGCAGGTCGGTGATGTCGTCGACCGTCACCGCCGGGGTGTGCCCGATCCGCAGGACCTCGGCTTGTCCGCGCCCGATGCGGCGTGCACGGTGCAGGGCCGCGTGGGCGGCTCCGCGCAGCGCGTAGGCGTCCTCGATGAGAGCACGCCCGGCGGGCAGTACCGACAGCCGCGCGCCGTGGCGGTCCAGCAGCGGCACGCCCACTTCTCGTTCGAGCACGCGGATCGAAGTGGACAACGCCTGCTGAGTCAGATGTAACCGGGCGGCGGCGCGGGTGAAACTGCCCTCCTCGACCACTGTCACGAGGTGCTCGAGCTTGTGCAAGTCGACCGGCATATCACCTTCTTCCTCGTGCCCACGCGCGGCGGTGCTGTCACGTCCGTCGCCGGTGTGGGCAGCCCCGGTCGGTCATCCCTGTCCTGTCTCGGTGCGGGTGATCTTGCCGCCGGCGACGGTGAACGACCTCGCGGTGCGCATCTTTCCCTAGGTGTCGTTGCGGACCGCGATCTGCCGCTGGGGCTCGCGCAGCGGCGGGTGCCGGTGGGCCCCGGCCATTCACCCTGCGACCGGGGCCTCACCCCGGTGGGTCAGCGGGTGGTGTAGCCGCCGTTGGGGAACAGCGTCTGCCCGGTGAACCACCAACCATCGGTCACCAGGAACTCGATGACCGGAACGATGTCTTCGATCTTGGTCAGCTGGTTACCCAACGCCTGCGACTTGTGGAACTCCACGCGCTGCTCGTTCTCCTGCGGATAGAAGAACGGGGTGTCCATCGGGCCTGGCGCCACCACGTTGACCGAGATACCCCGCTCGGCGAACTCCTTGGCCGCCGCGCGTGTGAAATGCTCGAGCGGCGCCTTGGCCCCGGCATAAGTGGAGTAGCCGTCGGTGAAGGCAGCAAGCAGCGAGGTGCCCAGGCTGACGATCTTGCCGTTGTCGTTGAGTCGGCGTCCAGCCTCCTGGATGAAGAAGTAGCCTGCTTTGGCGTTGATGCCGAACATGCGGTCGTACTCCTCTTCGGTGGTGTCGAGGATCGGCTTCCGCAACACCATTCCCGTGGTGTTGACAGCGACATCGACACCACCGAACTCATCGACTGCCGCGTCGAACAAGCGCCGCACCTCGGCCACCTGAGTAAGGTCTGCTTGTACCGTGATCGCCTGCGAACCGGCTGCCTCGATTGCCTTGACCGTCGCTTCCGCCTCGTCGCGGCTGCCGTGGTAATGCACTACGATTTTCGCGCCGGCCTCGCCGAACCTTGTCGACAACAACCCGCCGAGATTCTTCTCGCCGCCGCCGATCACCGCGACCTTGCCCTCCAACGATTGCTCAGCCATTGCTCATCCACTCCTATCCGGCATCGGTACTGGTCAACGGCCGAATGGCCATATCTCCACCGTAGAGACCGATCCCGGCCAGAGGAAACGCAAAAACTTGGTGCCCCCACAAGCCGCCCCGATATCACCAGGCAAGGGACTGTAAAGACAACGGCTCTGGCGTTATCTGGACAGGCCCGCCCGTTTCAAACGCCGGGACTGATCGGGACAGCTGCCGTCAGCAGGGCGCCAGAGGGAAGCACGCCGGCGGCGGGGCAGCAGGTGCGGGCGGGGCAGCAGGTTTCGCGGGCACGACCGTCGACGGCGCGACAGGCCCCTCGGTGCGTTCGGTGGGTGAGTCCATGTGGGTGAGGGTCAGCACGACCAGCACGAGAATCCCGCCGACCAGGAGCGCGCCGAGGGCCCACAGGGTCGGCATGACCGAGGCGCTGCGGGATCCGGGGTAGTACGGGGACCGGCCGCCACCCCGACGAGGTGCGGGCCGGTCGGTGACGCGGGTGTACCCCCTCACGTTGGTGCCGCCCAGGCGTCCCCCGCGTGCATGCCTTCGTGGCGACTCGATCCCCATAACCAAAGTATGACGATCGGGGCCGACGCGCCGGGCCGGATCGGTAGAGCCTCTCCAGCAGTGCGGGGAACCTCTCACCAAGGCATTCGGCTTCGAGACCCGGTGAGGGTGACAGCGGCCAGAAGAAATTCCCCACGGATGGCCAGTTCCCGATCCCCATAGACGGCCAGTTGGCGCAGTGTGGCTCACCGCCGGCCAACGATAGTGAGTGCACGTTCATGCCGATGACCGCGCCCTCTACGGCTGATGACCGTACCGCCGCCAGACCGTAGCTTCGGAAAGTCATGCCCGGCTCTCACCGCGACAGCGGTAACCGAGCCGTGGTCGGTGTGCCGAACGACCGTGACGGATAGCGCCCGCGCGCACCCGACGGGCGCGGGGTGGCACGGGTTCATCGTCGGTGCTGCGCGCGCAGCGGTGTCGGCCGCCGCAGCCATCGGCACCCTGGACCGGCTTTGGTGCCGGGCGCGGCCGTCAGGAAGTGCCTGCGCGTGCGGCGGTCGCGGCCAGGGTGGTGCAGTCCATCGTGAAGGATCCGCCCAGGGCGTCGATGGCGTTGCCGACCGCGTCCAGTATCTCGGCCAGCTGATCAGGACGGAGCCGGGTCAGGCCACCTGTGGTGGGGAGCAGCTCCAGCCATTGGTCGCGCGTATAGGACTGCTGCCAGTCGAATCGCCACTGTTCGGGATCTCCGAATTGTCCGGTCTCGTGGATCCGGTCGGCGATTTTCGCGTATCCGGCTTGGTAGAGCTCGACGGGTCGTCGAGCCGGTTGGCCGCTGAACGGGGAGTCCGGCGCCACCCGCCGGTAGGCGGCCGCGAACGGTTCTGCCACCGCGGTGGGTGGCTCGTACACGTGGCCGAAGATCGCCAGCCGTCCCCCTGGACGCAGCACGCCGGCCGCCTTCGCGGCACCGGCAACCGGGTCCACCCAATGCCACGACTGGGCGGCGATGACCGCATCGAACATCCGGTCACCCGGCTGCCACGCTTCGAAGGTCGCCACCTCGACCTCCAGGCCGCGGGCTCGCGCGAAGTCGGCCATCCGCGCATCGGGTTCGACGCCGAACACCGTGCACCCTGCGGTTTGGAACTGGCGGGCCGCGATGCCGGTGCCGCAGCCCACGTCGAGCACGTCAGGCCCGGGGCTGCCGGCGACGATCCGCGCGACCAGGGCCTCGGGGTAGACGGGCCGGGCCTGGTCGTAGCGTTGCGCGTCCGTACCGAACGACTCGGCCATCGGCCGGGCCTTGTGCAGCTGCGCTGGGAAGGGTTCTGGTTACTCGCGTGGTAGAGTGGGCATGCGCCCACGTTAATGGGTGTGTGCCCACTAGGCAACTGGTACCGACTAGTTGACGTATCGAGAGGATCTGTAAGTGCCGACCGGAGTGCATTTGCGCGATGCGCGGCAGCAGCTGTTCGATGCTGCCGAACGCGTATTGCTGCGGGATGGGCCGAACGGGTTGACCAGCCGGGCTGTCACCGACGAGGCGGGCTGCGCCAAAGGCGTTCTGCACCGGCATTTCACCGACTTCGACGCCTTCCTCACCGACCTTGTGCTCGACCGGGCCGCGCAGCTCGAAGCGCAGGCGAGTGCGCTGCGCGCCTCCGCCGGCGCCGGCACGGTTGCCGCCAATCTGACCAGCGCGCTGACCATTCTGTTCGGACCGGTTCCGGTGGCGATCATCCCGCTCATCACCTTCCGTGACGAGCTCCGCGCACGACTTCGGCAGGCCAGGCCCGGCGGCGGCATGGCGATCCTCGCCGAGGCGACGACCGTGATCTCCACTTATCTGACCGACGAGCGGGAACTGGGCCGCATCGCATCCGACGCGGACATCGACTCACTCACCCTCTCCCTCGTCGGTGGCGGGCACCTGTTATTCACAGACCGCGACCCCGGTCCGCCGACTACATCAGCAGTCGAAAAGTTCGTGGCAGCGGTCATCTCCGATGCCGTGCAACGACGACCGGCCTGAGCCCTGCCGGCGTCGAGAACAGCTGCCGATAAGCTTTCCGGCCCACCGGTTGAACTCATCGAGTGTTCCGTAAGGCGATCCGCCAACGGAACACCACTTCCGCAGGATTCGGGCCCAGGTCACGGTGTTCCGTGAACTGTTCCGATGAACCCCCCTCCTATGGAACGATCACCTGGGTGATCGGGCCATAGCAGCTCCAGCACGCGCCGGGCCGCGGGCCGCCGATCTCGGTCCCGGCCGAACACGGCGGTCAGCGCCAGGGGGACCAAGGAACCGGAACGGGTAGCTGACGGAATGCTCCCACCGAACGCCACTCGCTACTTTGCGGCTCGGGCCACGGACCTCAGTTCAGGGCCGTTTCCGATGGACCTCACCACAAGTGCAGGAAGCTCCGGACGTCGTCATACCCGTCAAGAGCCCGACCGTCCACGCCCGCCGGGTCGGCCTCGGCACGCGCCGCCAGCGACTTCGCGAGTGCGAGGGCGTCATCGCTGAGACACCCGAAACGCCGAGCGGTGTGACCTAGGCACAGGCCGGCCAGCCCAAGCAACGGACTACCCGGCGCAGCCTGTGCCCCCACTTGCATGCACCAGTGTTCGACGAACTCCATGTCGTCGTCGTTCAACGCGGTTCCGACCAGGGCATCAGCAGCTTCCCCTTCGGCCGTACGGTCACGTAGAGCTCGCTCCAACGTCTCGACCACGACCTCGTGGGCCAGCGCGTCGGGGTTTTCGAAAGTCCGATGGGTATGCACCGCGTCAGAATAGGCGCTCGGGGACTTTTCGCTAGACGCCAACTGTTCATAAACCGACGTATTTCTGGACACTCAAGAGAGCGATCATCGCTGTTCAACGGTGTTTATTTGTCTTCAAGTGTCTATGAATAGCCTTTTTATGAACACCGGCCGGAAGCGGCAAGGGAGGGAGCCGTTCGCTTGGCCGCAAGGCGGTGGTCAGTATCGGCGTTCGGCGGGCCGGAAGGTTTCACTGAGTCGGTTGTAGGCGTCGCGGACCTCGCCGGGGATGGCTTGCCCGACGATGTGGCCTTCGGCGGGGTACTCGTCGAGGCGTTTGATCTCTCCCATGGTGACCGCGACGATCGATTTCGGATGCGGTGCTGTATCGGCATCGGGCCGGTTGCCGTACTTCATGTAGTTCTCCAGGGAGACATCGGGGGTGGACATGGCGACGTGATCGACCGACACACGCTTGCCGTTCACGTCGGCGACGCCCTGCTGCATGACCGTGGCCCATACCCGGCGTGTGTGGAACGGGGTGCACACCCCGATGAGCGAGAAGATATCGCGGCCGTGGTCGGCGAGCATTTGGGCCGAGAAGGCAGCGTTTTGCCCCGTGTTGGCGGCCTTGGGTTCCTCGATGATCTGTCGGGGGTCGAATTTCATCTTCTCCGCGGCCAGGCGGAATTTGGCTGCTTCGCCGTTGCTTCCGGAGAACACGACAGGCACATCGTGGAGCCCGCGGTCGCGGACGAGGTTCGCGATCACCGCGGCGCCGCCGATGTCTTTGCTGCCGAAGAAGATGATTCCTCCGTAGTTCCGTGCTGGATCGATCTCCCATTTCGGGTCGTGGCGCAGGTAATCCCACAGTTTTCCCAAGTCCGACATCGCCCGGTCTGTATCCACACCGCGATCGCGGAGTTCCCCGAACCATTCGGTGTAGGCATCTTCCCGGCGCCCGCCGTAGACCTGATCATTCCTGATCAACGCTCGGGCGGACGTATCGATCGGTATCGCAGCATCACGTTCCGCGCGGCGGAACATGCCGGCCGATGCCCGGGTCTCGCTGATCAGTCCTCTCTGTTTGCCGACCGCGTCCGAGACACCGGTGGTCAACGCGCGGGCAACCCGACCGGCAGCGTCCAGAGCAATCCTCGCCGGGCTGTTCGCACCCGGCAGATCCAGGCCACTCATCCGTCCTCTTGAAACTCATGATCCGAAACGACGCGCAGAACCATGAGTCCGCTGTCAGCCTGTCGAGGTTAGTACCGGCCTTCTTTCTCTGCATCTGGCGGAGTCCCCGTATCTGGATGCCTCCCACATCCGCCTCCCGTCGCGTACGTCGCCTCAGTCCTCGCTCCGGGAAGAGCGCCGCCATGTCCTGTGTGGGGCCGTCGAAGTGCAGCTGGACGTAGTCCATCACGAACTGCACGGAGTAGAGGCGGAACCCAACCAACCGCCCGATCAATTCGTTGGGTTGATACCCAAGACTCCACCAGTCATGGTGTTATCATGCCGAACTCGGCTTCGCCGCGCTCCACCTTCACCCCGCGGCGCCAAGAACCCGGAGGGGTGGGGCTCGAGCGGCCGGCGCATCACGGCGTCGACGCTCACGAGTGGCGGCGGGCTCAGCGCTCGGCGACCGGAGTCAGAGGACCGTAGCCCATCGTTCCATCGCTGCGGCCGTCCCGAGTTCCACCCGAGCGGAGGGGATATCGGCGTAGTAGGTGAGATAGCGGTACAGCCGATATCTGTCCACGGCCAGCCGCGGACACTCGAGGACAATGCTTCCGGTCGGGCGGATTGGTCGCCGCTGCGCCACATTGCCGCCGCGATACCGAAGCACAGCACAACCAAACTGGTCAGGCCGAGTATGGAAGCGGTGTGCTTCCGCGCGAACCCGGCCGGAACCGTCCAGGGGTTCGGATCGCCGAGTCCGGCAGTCGCGCCCCGAGTCCGGATTCGTTCTCTCGACCGGACGGCTCAGCCGGCGGAACGCCGCGTACCGGATCGGGCGCGGCCGCCGGCCGGTTCGCGCCGCTGTGCGGCGAGACCGCCGAGCATCATATCGACAGCCGAGTCGATATCGGCCGGCTCGACCGGTTCGGCGCGCAGGAACAGGCGGAACCAGATCGCCCCCGCGAGCATGTCCATGACCAGGCGGGGATCGGTCTCTTCGTCGAGTTCGCCGCGTTCGACCGCCCGGCGGAAAATCGGGTGTTCGCGGGCGGCGCGGTCGGCGAAGAACATGCGGCCGATCGTCGCCAGCGACGGCCGGCCGGGGGAGGCCGCCAGGACGGCGGTTGCGATGGGGGCGGTCGCGGGGTCGGTGAGCAGGGCGTGGATGCTGCGGGTCGTTTCGACGAGGTCGCCGCGCAGGCTCCCGGTGTCGGGCACCGGGAAGGTGAGCAGATCCGACCCGGTCAGCGCGGCGGCGAGCACCTCGTCCTTGGATTTCCACCAGCGGTAGAGGGTCGTTTTGTTGACACCGGCGCGCAGCGCGACCGACTCCATGGTCAGGCCCTCGTAGCCCGCGGTGGCGAGGAGTTCGAGGGCGGCGGCGAAGATCGCCGCGGCCCGCCGGGGCCGGGCGGGTGTGCTCGGATCGGCTGACTCGTCCATATGCCGACAATACAACGCAACGTTGCGTTGTTTTACTGGGCTCGCTACAGTGCAACGCAACGTTGCGTTGTTTTGGAGGCTTCATGGCTCTTCCCGTGGTTCTGCTGCACGGCATCCGGCTCAGTGGCCGATGCTGGGTCTCCGTCGAGGCCGATATCGGCACCGAGCGGCCGGTGGTCACCCCGGACCTTCCCGGGCACGGTGCACGTCGCGGCGAACGTTTCACGATGCCCGCGGCGATCGACACCGTCCGCGCGGCGATCGACGGTGTCGGCGGTCGCGCCCTGGTCGTCGGTCACTCACTGGGCGGGCACGTCGCCATCGCGGCGTCCGCCGAACTCGGCGAACGTGTTGCCGGTCTGGTGGCCGCCGGATCGACACGTATCCCGAACAGTGCCCTGACGATTCCCTTCCGGATCGCTCATCGGGTCCTGTCGGCCCAGCGCGACGGAGGGGAGCGGCTCAGTCGCCGGCTCTTCGACGCCACCCTTCCCGCGCAGGTCGCCGCCAGTGTCGCGGCGGGCGGTATCGCCACCGAGGTGATTCCCGATATCGCAGCGGCCGCAGCGAATTTCGATCTGATCGGCGAACTCCGTCGATACTCCGGCCCCGTCTGGCTGATCAACGGAAGCCGCGACCATTTCCGCGGCCACGAGCAGCGTTTCGTCGCGGCCTCACCCCAGGCGAGGCTGCTCGTGGTGCCCCGGGCCGGGCATTACCTACCGCTGGCCGAACCGCAGCGTTTCGCCCGGCTGATCCGCGATATCGCCGACGGTTGCGATGCCCGTCGCGATATCCGCGAGTGTTCGCACTGCTCTGGAATCGACGGTGTACGGCCCGTTGCCCCGCCCGCGCCTTCGTCGTGACAAAGCCCTCCGGGCCGCGGAACTCGCCCGAATTCACCAGGGACTGCGCGAACTCTTCGACCCCCTGGTGCGCAATCAGCCCGGAAACGGCCGCCATCAGCTCACCCCGGGTGTGGTGGCGGTCCCGCATCCACCGCCGACGTGATGACTCGCCCGGTCGACCGGAATCGCGGCGGCACAAGCGTTTCCGTGCCGTGCGGTGTACCCGGAGGGGGTCGACTCGTTGGCGGCGGACGGCGGCGCCGGAGTGAGTAGTAGATCGTGGCAGACCACAAGGGTTCGGCGGACCTTCGGCAGGACCGGGCACACAGCGCCCGCATCTACGATTATTTCCTGGGCGGTAAGGACAACTATCCCGCCGACCGGGAGGCCGCGGCGAAGATCGAGCAGGCCATCCCGTCGGTGCGGGGCGTGAACCGCAAGAAATAGTCAGTCGCCGACGGCCCGCAGCGCCTCCAGATCCATGATCGCGGTGGCAGTGCGGTGCACGATCGCACGGCAGACCTCGGCGGGCTGGAACTCCGGCATCAGGGCGCCGCGTCCGATGGTGATCATCCAGGCGAAGTACGGGTAGAGCGACTGCTGCCGGTAGGACAGCCACGCCGCTTCGAAGGACAGCGCGGGCCCCCCGGCCGCGGACAGCCGGTCGAGGTAGAAGGCGATGAGTTCACGCTCCCACGCCCGGCGGTCGGCGACCTCCAGTCCGGAGGTGATCGTGTACGCCACATCGAACGCCCAGCTGCCGCGCATCACCAGCTGCCAGTCGGTGAATCCCATCCGCCCGTCGCCGCAGATATAGGCGTTGCCGATATGCGGGTCGCCGTGCAGCAGTGTATGCGGACCCTGTTCGGCGATGAGCAGGGCGCGGCCGCAGGCGTCGTAGAGTTCGTGCCGCACCGGCGGCAGGGTGTCGGGCACGAGTTCGGGGGCGCGTCGCAGACCGACTTCCGCCCGTTTCCGCATACCGAGGAGCCGGTCGAAATTGCGGAAATGCGCGCCCGGTGTCTTCAGCCATCCGTGGTCGTCCAGCTGCGGTGACTGCCAGTAGTGTCCGTGCCAGCGGGCCATATTCGCCAGCAGGTCTTCCATCTGTCCCCGGGTGACCCGCTCCAGCGGGGTGCAGAAACGTGCCTGCCTGGTGACGGCGACATCCTCGAGCAGGGTCAGCGACCTGCCGGTTCGCGTATCGGCGGCCCCGAAATATCCATGCGGTGCTTCGATATCGAGTCCCGGCCGGAGATGCCGGAAGAACCCGGGCTCGCCGGGGAGCGCGTGCGCCAGATACTGGGTGAGGCGTTGCGTGAAGGTCAGGGTGGTCTTGGCGAACAGATGCACGGGCAGCCTCGCCTCCCTGCCCGCCTCGTTGTAGTGGACGGTGGCTTTCCACCGGCTCGTCGTACCGCCCTCGGCGTCCTCGATATCGAACGATTCCACCTGCGCCCCGGGATGTTCGGCCGTGAGCACCTGATCGAACCACTGCGCGTCGACCTCGCTCTTGCGCATCGGGATCTCCCCGGTCCGCCGCCCCGGCAGTTTCTCGGCCAGCACATGCCCGCCCAGTTTCAGCGCTCCCGGCAGCACACCTTCGGCCCGATCGCTGGTAGCTGTCCCGCTCATCGCATCGCCCTCCTCGGTTCCTGACGCCGCACAACTGCCCGGCGGATCGCAAGTATGGGGCGGCGCCGGCCGGTACCGCACCGGCCGCATACGACACGCAGCCGCGTCGAATCGAGCCTTTACCTGTGGATATCCACAGCTCGAAGGCAGTGTCGCGGCGGCGAAATGGCGCCGTTCGCCGCGCGCGCGGCGCGGTTACCGCCTGCCCAGAGCCCGGCGCCACGTCAACTCCGCGACGTCCATCGATGCCGGGCCCGCCGCAGCGTGCCCGGGTCGGCATAGCCGATGCGCCGGGCCAGCGCGGTCTGCGTATCGTCCGGGCTCAGCTGGATCCGCTGCTCCAGCAGCGCCGCGCGGGCCCGGTCGAGTTCGCGCGTCCATGTGGTTCCCTCGTCGGCCAGCCGCCGCTGCAGGCTGCGCCGGCTGGTCGCCAGGTACCGCGCGACCCGGTCGATGGTCACCCGCCCGTCCCCCAGGAGCAGGGTGAGCGCCTGATGGACCTGCCCCGACCAGGTGACCTCGAGCCGCGGTGGTGGCGGCAGGATCGCCGTGTGTTCGCGCAGGATCCCGGCGAGCACCGGATCGGCGGTACGCAGCGGCAGCGAGAGATCGGACGCGCGGAAGGTGATCTGATCGGTCGGCGCGCCGAAATCCACTCGCGGGGTCCCGAACATTTCGACGAACCGGTCGTGCCGGCGCGGAGCCGGCTGCCGGAAGCGGACCCGGATCGGATGCACAGTGCGGCCCGTCGCATTGCGCGCCCGGGTGACCACCGCCGCCAGGGCGAACTGAGTGGCCAGTTGCGTGCCCCGTCCGAGCCCGCTGAGCAGCCGGATATCCGCGATCGCTTCCTCCTCGGGGTCACCCAGCACCGCGAACCCCACATTGGTGGTGATCAGTTCCGCGTACTCCTCGGAGCGGGCGAGGCCTTCGCCCAGAGTGGGCGCGGTACGAAACAGATAGTCGTGCACACCGAAGTGACCCAGGGTGTTCACCGCGCCGATTTGCAGTGCGATATCGGGCTCGGCCAGTTCGTGTTCGAGCAGTTCCCACAGTCGCAGTTGGAAGTTACTGGACACCAGGGTGTCCGTCGTGTTCAGCACCCAGTCCGGCAGCTCCGCCGCGCGGGTGAGCTGCCGCCGTACCCCTGCGTTCACACCGGACTGTGCCAGCAGGAAGTTCGGGAACGAAATGCTCTCCACCGGATCCATCTGCGAACACACCTCACCGGGACAAGTCCATACCGGGGGGCCCGGAGTGCGTCGACCATAGCGCGATTCGCGCGTCCGGAACCGGGCCGGAATCCGGCGGTACGGGCGCCTGAACTCGGCTTCGGCGAAACGCCCTGGAGACATCGGCACGTTCCGCCCGCCGGAAGGCGCCGTCTGCCGGGTGTGGGGGGCCCGTGCCGAGCTGTTCTCGGGAATGTATTCGCACCCGGGTTGTTTCGGGCAGCGTCTACGAGGTGACCTTCGAATGCCGCCGGTCATCAGGGAATACACGGCCGATCCGCGCCCTCGGCGCCGCGATGTCCGGCTGCGGCGCGCGCATCGACACCGCATTCGGCACAACGCATTCGCAATATCGGCGCGATCGGCCCCCGCCGCGGCACCATCGGCACTGTTCGCCCGACCCGAATGCTGACAACATCGCCGGGTCGGCCCACCGGGCCACGGAGGCCGATAGCGGTGTGAGACAGAGGGTTAGGAAAAAATCTTGGCGCAGCGGAATCCCGCGCAGTTCCCGCTATCCCCGCCGATCGCCCACCGCGGCCGGCCCGATGCCACTCCGGTGGCGCTATACGCACCGGAGTTCGCCGCCGACCCGCACCGTGCCTACCGGACAATGCGTGCCGATTGGGGTTCGCTGGTACCGGTGGAGCTGGCGCCGGGCGTCCCCGCGACCCTGGTGGTCGGTTACA
This sequence comes from Nocardia sp. NPDC002869, assembly GCF_046764065.1. Classification (NCBI taxonomy): domain Bacteria; kingdom Bacillati; phylum Actinomycetota; class Actinomycetes; order Mycobacteriales; family Nocardiaceae; genus Nocardia; species Nocardia sp. NPDC002869. Next base: position 9,262 of record NZ_JBKOOL010000008.1, on the reverse strand, counting down.
GCACCGCGCTGCGAATACTCAACGATCCGGACCGCTTCCCCGCGGACCCGCGCAACTGGCAGAAGAACATCCCCGGCGACTGCCCTGTCCTGCCGATCATGGAGTGGCGCCCCACCGCGAGCCGCAATACCGGCCCCGATTTCCAGCGCTACCGCCAGGCCATCACCGCCAGTATCGGCGCCGTGGACCTGCATCCCCTGCACGCCACCGTGGAGCAGGCCGCCGTCCCGCTCATCAACGCCTTCTGCGAAACCGGCGCCGCCGACCTCATCGGCCAATACGCCTTCCCGCTGACCTTCGCGCTCGTCAACGCCCTGCTCGGCTGCCCGGCCGAGATCGGGCAGCGCGTCGCCACCGGTATGGCCGCCCTGGTCGAGGGCGTCGACGCCGAACAGGGCAACCAGATGATCAGCGCCGCGATGCTGGAACTGGTCGCGCTCAAGCGCACCGACCCCGGTAACGACATCACCTCACAGCTGCTCCGCCATCCCGCCGCCCTCGACGAAGCCGAAATGGTCCATCAGGTCGCCGGCCACTACGGCGCCGGCATCGAATTCCAGCAGAACCTGATCGCCAACACCCTGCTGCTCATCCTGACCGACGACCGGTTCGGCGGCAGCGTCCTGGGCGGCAGCCTGTCCACCCTCGACGCCCTGGACGAAGTCCTGTTCAACGACCCGCCCCTGGCGAACTTCCTCATCACCTATCCCCGCCACCCCATCCTCATCGACGACGTCTGGCTACCGGCCGACCAGCCCGTGCTGGTCAGCATGGCCGCGTGCAACAACGACCCCGCCATCCGCGCCGACGACCACCTCGGCAACCGCTCCCATCTCGCCTGGGGAATCGGACAGCACGCCTGCCCCGCCCAGTCCCTGTCCTACCTGATAGCCCAGGCCGCCATCGACCAACTCCTCGACGCGCTCCCGGAAATGGAACCCGCGCTGCCGGACGGCGTACCGGCCTGGCGGCCGGGCCCCTTCCACCGCGCCCTGGCCGAGCTACCGGTCACGTTCACCCCGATGGCGAAACTGAACCTCTGATCGGAGAGTGCCGCCCGAGAGGCCCCGATTGAAGCTACCGATCGGCAAACAGGTCCGTTCCTCACGGCTCCTCGCCGCTGTGGGTGGGCGGTAGCACTGTCATTTCCGCACGAAATACAGGTTGAACCCGCAAATCGAATCGGATACGAATCGGTGTAGGAGCAGTCATCGACCCCCGCCCCTGTGCGATCCTTGGGATCGATATGTCGTGATCAGCATCCGGCAGGCAACCGAGCCGCACAGTGTGCGCTAGGAGGCGTGATGACCGCAGGTGGATTCGACCCCGCATACAGCCCCACCGCAAGCCCCGCCGGCAGCATCAGACCTGCCGGCCTGGGCAAACGCGCGGTAGCCAGGTTCGTCGACTGGATCCTCGCCGGCATCATCGGCGCCATCTTCTTCTGGCTCCTCGGCACGGTCTGGGACCTCCCCGACTGGGTCTCGGTCCTCCCCGGCGCCGCCTTCGGCTGGCTCTACTTCGTCCTCTTCGAGGTGTCCTCCGGTTCGACACCGGGCAAGAAACTCCTCGGCCTGCACGTCAACGGGTCGGGCAGGGCACCGAAACCCAGCCTCAAGGACTCCGCCGTCCGCAACGCCTACATGCTGCTCAACCTGATCCCGTGGGTGGGCGGGTTGCTGTGGTTCATCTCGGCCATCGCCATCGCGTTCACGATCAGCTCGAGCCCGACGAAGCAGGGGTGGCACGACAACGCGGCGGGTGGGACGCAGGTCATCGACACGTAGTTTTCGTAGTTCCGACGGCCGGCTGTCGCTACCGCACCAACCGGTGCGGTAGCGACAACGCTGTCCGCACCGGTGAACGAGTCACCGTCTCGGTGCTCGGTGGGTTTCCGTAGGAGATGCTGATCATTTGACGATCGTGTCGGCCAGCGTAACTGCGGTCTTTCCCGATGTTCGGCCCTGTGGATTGTCGCCGCTGCGATCATCGCCGCGGATTCACTCGCCCAATACTCGCGGCATTCAGATACTGGACGAGATCTCTCGGATGAACGTATCCCACTCGGCCGGGGCGAAGACGAGCACGGGCCCAGCGGGGTCCTTCGAATCCCGGACACCGACCGCATCGGTCGTATGCGCGACCTCCACGCAATCTCCGCTCGGTTGGCTATAGCTACTCTTGAACCAGCTAGCGCCGGTTAGATCCCTGGTCACGCGCCAAACTCCTCTGCGATCTCCTGCATCAGGCGCCTACTGTCGTCGGCACTCAACGCTACCTCGTGAAGATCGGCCAAGGCTTGCCTGTGGCGTTCGATCGCGCTGTCTTCCTCCAAGAACAGCGCTCCGGTAAAGCCCTCCACGAACACGACCGGCGGTTCTGGGGCGCGAGCTATACGCAGGGTGGGGAACTCGAAGAGAGTGAACGACTGGACGATCAGCCCAGAGTGGCCGCCGACGCCGAACGGAATCACCCGGATGGAAACGTTCGGTATTCTTCCCAGATCGACGAGGTGCTGAGCCTGACCGGCCATCACATGGCGTCCCCCTACCTGGTGTCGCAATGCCGCTTCCGATAGCAGCACATCGATTGTGAACTGCTGATCCGCAACAAGTCTGCGTTGCCGCCTCTCCATCAGCTCGAGTCGCCGGTCGACGTCTACCGCCGGCATCTCGGGGTCGGCCGTCCGAACCAGCCACCGGCGATACTCTGCCGTCTGCACCAAGCCGGGCAGGAGAGTCAGCTGGAATGCGGTCATCCGGGAGCACGCCTGCTCGAGACTCATGAAGTGGTCGAAGTGTGGGTTCACCACATCGGCATAGGTGCGCCACCATCCGCGCGACGGATCGCCCTTCGCTACCTTCACCTCTTGAACAAGGCCCAGAACCTCATCCGTTACTTCGTCGTCGGCCCCATAGAACTCCAGTAGATCCCGGAACTGCGCGGTACTGATCCGAACCGGTTGCCCCTCTTCCAACCTTCCGATCCCTTGCTTGGACACTTCGATCGCCAAGCCTGCGGCCAACTGACTCTTCTTGGATTGGAACCGCAGTTCCCGAAGCCGCCGCCCCAAAGCGCGCCGTGGAAGAGTCGAACCAATAGCCATGCCCACCCTCGCTATCTCATCGTGGTCCAGTACGGACCTATGTTTTCTGGACCTACCTATACTGGACGCCTGGCGACCTGACCGGATCGTCCCGAATAGCCTTTCCAGCGAACAGCTTTCGGTGTCTACTGTATCCACCCGATGAGCGTGAACTCGGATAAATCCCGAGCGCAGTTACTTTCATTGCGAATATGCAGGATAGCTGCCGGAATCGCATTGCCGTGCCGGCAGGAACTGCCACGCGCGGTCACCGGGAAAATCGCCATCTCCGAAAAAGGATAGAACAGATGACGTTACGTCCGGTGAACGAAATACAGCACCCGCATCGACCCCGCGCGATCGGTTATCTTCGAACCGACCTCTCGCCCTATGAGGTTCGCGACACGGAAGCTATCCGTCGACTCGCCCGATGGCAGCGTCACACGCTGGTCTACATGGTCCGCCTCGGCCCCGACTCCGTTCCGGACGCCATCGGTCACGTCCTCGAGATCGTTCGCGCGACCGGCACAACAACGCTGATCATCCCCGACCTCGCGCATCTCGAAAACCACCCCGGCCGAGTCTGCGACACCTGCGACCTCATGACGGTGTGTCCAGGGCAGCTCTGGATGAAAATCGGCACGAATCCACATGACGTTCCCCACGAGCCCATCTGGTTGCCCGAGGTCTGGCACAGCGAACCCGACACCCGGCTGCACATCGCCGACGCGCACCGCATTATGCAGACCCACCTGAACTGCAATCCCTTGGACTGCCCTCGTAAAGCCGCCGCTTTCGCCTTACTGGTCGAAACCGGCAAACTCGTCCCCGCTTCCCGCAGCCCCGGCGAACGCGCCGCCGCCCGTGGCCTCCCTTACCTATCGGCCGAACGGGCTATCACTGGCACGGGCCCATCTCTTGCGGTTCTCCAGCGCCTGACCACTGATCTCACCCAGGCGTAGCCATGAGTACGAGCCCGGCCTATCGACTCGACATGGACGTCTACCTCACTGTCTTCCTTCGCGGTCTCTGCCTCGAATATCGAGCCCATCCTGCCGCTGCCAACCTCTTCCTGAACGAGTGGATCGCGCGTTATGGCGCACACACAGCCGCTCTGCGTCCCGAGAACCCGGCCGGCCTCCCACGTCTTCCGTGCGAACGGCTCTACCTGGACGCCTGAGGCACTCGGATATTTCAGCTGGCTCTCAAAAATTCGGTATACCGTTCGTCGAGTCGGTCTCGGGACGGGCGGTCTTTGGAGCTGGAGGGGACGAAAAGAGGCCTGTCATGCATTGCTTTGAGGCCGTGTTCGAGCATGGGGCCGTCCTTCTCTTCCAGCAAGTTCTTGTTGATCTTGACCTCGAGGTCGGGTGAGATACCCAGGAAGTTGGCGTCGTACGCGGCGTGGTGGATCTTGCAAAGGCTCATGCCGTTGTCGACTGTCGCCGTACCGTGGGGCAGGGTATCGGCAATGATGTGGGCAGCATCGAGCAACTCCCTGTGCTTCAGATTGCAGACCGCGCACTGCTGCCGGTACGCGAGTAGAACCCGCTCTCGAAACTCGGGTTGATGAATCCGCTGTTTGGTTATTCTTTCGGCATAGCGTTTCTCCACTGGCTCCAGTTGCCGAGGGTTTTTTACCGATCGTAGTTCTTCGTTCAGTGCAATCAGAAACCGCTGGTTATCGCGATCGTCGTCCACCGCGTATACCGGAAAAACCGGGTAGTATAAACCTGGGACAATCTTGCGGAGAAGGATCAGGGGCAATTCGAGATCGATCGCGCGCCGAAGTTTTGTATTATCGCTCGCGTCGCTTCCCGCGCGGTAAGAATACGCGAATAGTGACCCGCCGAGCTCCTCATCTGCATAACCACTATCCGGATCGGACATGATGGAGAGGGTGCCGTTCATCCCTTTGGGATTCCGAATTCCGCGACTGCGATCGATGAGTCGGTACACTTCTCCGTCGACGTCGAACGACCACAGCTGTTCCCGGGTTACGGTCACACTCTCCTGTGTCATCTCTCGCAGGTGCTTGAAGATCTGCTGCCGCAGAACGGATTCGGTGCTGAGGTCCACCCTGGAATCTTGCCAACGGACCGTTGAGTATAGGGATTCTATACGGCCTGTGTTGGTGGTTGGCCGAGCGAACGTAGGTAGATGAGCGTCGCCTGGACTCGTCGATCGCCGTCGAGGAGGGGAAGTTTCGCGAATATGGCGCCGATGTGTTTGCGCACGGCGGCTTCCGAAACCGTCAAGACCTCCGCTATGCCGGAATTCGTCTTGCCTTCCGCCACCAGTGCGAGCACCTCGCGTTCGCGGGCGGTGAGATCGGCCAGGGGAGTGCGGTGCCGGCTCGACTTGACGAGGGCTCGGACGACCTCGGGGTCGACGATCGTTTCGCCTGCCGCGACCCGGGAGATGGTGTCGAGGAACTGCCGGACGTGTCCGACGCGCTCTTTCAGGTGGTACCCCACACCGGCAGTCGAATCATCGCCGAGTATGTCGTCGAGGTAGGCGACGGAAACATACTGTGACAGAACCACTATCGGTAAGCGTGGGTCACGGCGGCGTAGTTCGGCGGCTGCGCGGAGGCCGTCGTCGGTGCCCTTCGGCGGCATCCGGACGTCGGTGATCACCAGGTCCGGTGTGTAGGCCGCGTAGGCGTGGAGGAGGCCCGGTGCGTCGCCGACTGCCGCGCTCACCTCGTGGCCGGCCGAGGTGAGCACACTTTCCAGCCCGGCGCGCAGTAGCGGGCTGTCCTCGGCCAGCACGATCCGTAGTCGAGAGGGTGGGGCTGTCACACTGTGCACTCCATCCGGATGGTCGTCGGTCCGCCGGGTGGGCTGGACACCGTCAGTTGTCCGTCCAGGGCCGCGAGGCGGCGTTGCAGGCGGTCGAGGCCGTGGCCGCCCACTATGTGGGCGCCGCCCGGCCCGTTGTCGGTGATGCTCACAACCCACTGTGTACCGGTGTGGGTGCCGTGGAAATCGACTCGGGTGGCGTCGGTGTGCCTGGCGACGTTGGTGAGGGATTCGGCGGCGAAGACGTAGGACATATGCTCGACCGCCGGTGGTAGCCGGTTACCCGGGCCGGAGGCGTCGTCGAGGTCGATGTGGATATCGAGTGGTAGATCCGCCGCGAGATCGATCAGAGCCGGCCCCAGTCCGCGTTCGGTGAGGACCCGGGGCGAGAAGCCGCGCAGGACGGCCCGCAGTTCGCTCAGGGTTTCGTCGACCTGCCGGTGGGCTTCGGCGGCGACGCGGCCGCCGGGTCCGTTCTCGTCTCGGGATTCGGCCAAGCCCAGGGTCATCGACAGGGCGACGAGTCGATGCTGGACACGGTCGTGCAGTTCGGATTCGAGGAGTTCACGCTCGAACCCCTCCGCTTCCAGCAGCGCGGAGCGGGAGTTCTCGATTCGCGCGGCTTCGCGCCGCCAAGGGTCGGTGTCGGGGACCAGCAGCGTCCGGGCCACCAGCGCTTCGAGGGCGGACCAGGCGCTGAGGAGCACCAGCAGCAGGATCGTGGCGACGAACCCCGCGCCTGCGCAGAGCCATGCTTCCGCCGGCTCATCGACCACCCAGGGGCCGAGGTCGATGTAATCACTCCGGACCAGGCGCGGCGCGGCGAGCAGGACCGCGGCGAGAATGAAACCGAACACTGCCAGGCAGCACACCGCACCGCCGAACACAGTGGTGGCGACGAGGTAGATGGCGTGCCGGGCAGTGGGCAACCGGCGCTCGGCCGCGGCGGCCCGCACCCGCGCCGCGGCGTGGTCCGCGGTGTCGGGGTCGACGAGTCGGAGCCGAGCGCACTGGAGTCGCAGCATCGGCTCCCACAGGGCGGCCCGCAGATCGCGGGTGAGCCCGAGCAGTACCACCGGTACGAAGCCGGCCGCCGCGGCCGCCGCGAGGATGCCACCGCAGAGTACGGAGAGCAGCGCGCACCACGGCCAACGGGAAATGAGGAAACGCGGGCCTGTCCGGAGTGCGGACCCCACCGCGGTCACTGCCGGGCTCCTGCCGTCGTCGCCGGTTGCGCGCGCCGCGAGGCGCCGCGCTTGGTCGCCACGACGATCCACGCGACCACGGGCGAATATGCTGCGCACATCAGCAGCGTAGTGGCGGCGCCGGAGGGGTCGGCGGTGCCGGCGAACAGTTCCAGTCCCAGCGCCAGCACGAGGTTGCTCCCGCCGTGCAGTAGGGCCGGCGGCCACACCGAACCGCTGCGCGTCCACAACCAGCCGATCACGAACTCGAGTTCGATCGACAGCGGCAACCACAGCACCATGGCGACGAACGCGTCGGCGGCGGAACCGCCCGCACCGAGATACCCCACCCAGGGCAGCGGCCAATGCCACACCCCCCAGATCGCGCCCGTCGCGAATGTGGTGAGCACGGGGCGGCCGGGAACGAGACGGTCGCGCAGATAGGTGGTCCAGCCGAATTCCTCACCGAAGAAGATCGGCGCGGCCACGATGGGGATGATCGGCGCGAGCGCGAGGAACAGCACATGACCGGAATCGAAGTCGCCGGCCTCGGGACGCCACATGCCCAGCACCAGCGCGAGCCCGAGCGCGAGGGCGAGAATACCGATCGGGAGCAGCGCGGCGATCAGGTACGAGCGCCACTGCCGGGCGAGCCGCAGGCGCACACCGGCATCGGCGAAACCCTCGCGGGTGATCCACCGCCGGGTGCAGACCGCGGCGAGAGCGGGAACGAAAGCCCCGGTCAGCAGTTGAACGACCGGATTATCGAGGGAGTACCCCACCGCCCCGGCGATCCCCCATGGAATCCACGCTGCCGCGAAGGCGAGGATGAGGAACCAGAGAATGCCCTTGCGCCGTGTCCGGGTGCCGCACCCGAGCGGCTCCCGCTCGGTCAACGCTGTTGTCATGCCCTCATTACAGAGCGGCAGCCGCGGGAAGTCGGTGGTGAACGGGACCGTTTCGTGGTCGCGTACGCGCTACCACGGAAGTCGACGGGTCAGCCGATCCTGTGCCTATTTCGGTCAGGGGTTGGTCATCCTGAATGCGAGATCGGGCTCAGACCACAACCGGGAGGGTGCGGTGTCCGTTGGTGACCAGGCTCGGGACGTTGCCGAGGGTGGTGGGGTCGGCGGCCAGGCGGATCTCCGGGAAGCGCGCGAACAGGGCGGGCAGCGCGACCGCGGCCTCGAGCCGGGCCAGCGGGGCGCCGAGACAGTGGTGCACGCCGTGACCGAAGGCCATGTGGTCCTTGGTCCGCCGGGTCGGGTCGAGGGTGTCGGGGTGGTCGGGATGGACCCGCGGGTCGCGGCCGGCGCCGGCCAGTCCGGCCTGGAGGGCGTCACCCTCGGCGATGCGGTAGCCGTCGGGCAGGTCGATATCGGTGCGGGCGAAGCGCATCGGCATATGGGCGATCGGGGGCTCCCAGCGCAGGGTCTCCTCGATGATCTCGGACCGGTCGAGCTGCCCGTCGAGCGCGGCGGTGCGGTGCTCCGGATGGGTGAGCAGGGCGTAGACGGCGTGATCGAGGAGATTGGCGGTGGTTTCGTGCCCGGCGACGATGATGAGCAGCAGGGTGCCGCCCAATTCCTGCTCGCTGCTGAGTTTCGAACCGTCCTCGTCGTGGGTCGTCATGAGGACGGTGGTGAGATCGTCACCGGGGTTGCGGCGCTTGTAGTCCAGCAGTTCGTGCAGGGTGATGTAGAGGCCGGCGAAATTGGCCTGGGCCTGCTCGGGGGTGAGGGTGGTGTCGAGGGGGCCGCCGGCGTAGGTGCGCAGGGGGGCGGACAATTCGGCGGGCACGCCCATCAGTTCGCCGATCACCCGGATCGGGAGGGCGCAGGCGAAACGGTCGCGCAGGTCGACGGGGCGATCGGCCGGGGTGGTGGCGATATCGTCGAGCAGCTCGGCGGTGATCGCCTCGATCCGGGGACGCAGGGACTGGGTCCGGCGGTGGGTGAACGCCGGAGCCACCAGTTTCCGCAATGGATTACGTGCGGTGAGCGGAGCGCCGCAGGTCATCGGACCCGGCGGCGAGGTAACCGGCGTTTCGTTTCGGAACGGGTGGCCGAAGGCCACCCGGCCGTTGCGGCGGCCCCGGGTGTCCATCAAACCACCACCGGAACGGCCCGGGGGGGCCCGGGGGGTGGTAGGGGCGCACCGGGTGTCGGGGGCGGGGTGTGCAACAACCG